>DATBBZ010000352.1:0-2327 GCA_036270745.1 Gemmatimonadales bacterium
ACACCAGGGGTCACGGGCTCCACCATGGTCAACCCGGCCGACGAGAGCCGGGCGATGAGCCCTGAGTTCCGGGGCTCCTGGAAGAAATGCCAGACCGCCTCGGCAATGGCGGGGCCGATACCGCGGATCCCGCCGATGGACTCGGCCGAGGCGGACGCGAGGGCGGGCATGGACGCGAATTGGCGGGCGAGCAGCTTGGCACCAGCCGCGCCGACGTGGCGCAGTCCCAGGGCGTATAGGACCACCGACAACGGCTGGGACTTCGTGGCCGCAATGGCATCCACCAGGAGCCGGGCCGACTTCGCGGCGAAGCCCTCGAGCCCCTGGAGCTGGTCCGTCGTGAGGTGGTAGAGATCGGCGACATCGTGAATCAACCCCGCATCCAGAAACGCCCGCACCCGCTCGTAACCCAGGCCGCGGATGTCCATCGCCATGGCGAAATGGACAATCGATTCGAGGACTCGGCCGGGGCAGGAGACGTTGGGACAGTAGGACATCACTTCGTCCTGCGGGTGCTCGACCTCCGACCCGCACCGCGGGCACTTCTCAGGCATCTGGAACGGGACTTCCGTGCCGGTGCGGCGTTCGCGCACTGGACCGAGAACCTGGGGAATCACCTCGCCGGCGCGGGTGACCTCGACCCAGTCCCCGATCCGGATGTCCCGGGCGGCGATCAGGTCCGCATTGTGGAGCGTGGCGTTCGAGACCGTGGCGCCGCCGATGTCCACGGGCTCGAGCATCGCGAAGGGGTTGAGCGCCCCGGTCCGTCCGACATTGATCCTGATGTCGATGAGTTTCGTGATCTGGACTTCGGGTGCGAACTTGCGCGCGATGGCCCACCGGGGCTCCCGGTCTCCGATCACCCCTAGCTCGTCGTGCAGTCGCCGCGGATTCACCTTCACCACGACGCCGTCGGCGCCATAGTCGAGCGTGGGCAGGAGGGCCTCGAGCTCGGCGATCGCCTGCTGAGCGGCCGCGAGGTTCGCCACGGTCCGGTGATGCGGTTCGACGGGGAAGCCCCACTGCTCCAGGGTGGCGAGCAGGGCCTCCTGGGTGTCGAAGGGGAGGCTCGCGCCGGGAGCTTCGACGTGAAAGCAGAACATCCGGAGCTTCCGCGACCGGGTGATTTTGGGGTCGAGCTGGCGGAGGGACCCCGCCGCCGAGTTCCGCGGATTCGCGAAGGTCGGCTCCCCGGCTGCTTCGCGCTCGGCATTCAGCGCGAGGAACCGCGAGTTCTCGAAGTACACCTCACCCCGGACTTCCATGAGATCAGGCCAGCCCTTCCCCTCGAGCTTGAGGGGCACGTCCCGGATGGTCTTGAGGTTGGGCGTGATCTCTTCGCCTTCGACGCCGTTGCCCCGCGTCGTGCCCGTGACCAGGACACCCTTCCGGTAGGTGAGGCACACGGCCGCCCCATCGATCTTCACTTCCAGGGTGTAACCGGCGGTCGTGACCTCGGGTGCCAGCCGGGCGTTCCGCTCTTCCCACGCCGTGAGCTCCGCCGGATCGAAGGCGTTGTCGAGGGAGAGCATCGGAACCAGGTGCCGGTGTTTCTTGAAGGCCGCGGATGGGGTGGAGCCGACGCGCTGGGTGGGCGAATCCGGTGTGACGAGCTCGGGGTGCTGGGTTTCGAGGGTCTGGAGCTCCTGGAATAGCCGGTCGTACTCCACGTCCGACATCTCGGGGCGGTCGTCGACGTAGTACGCGCGCGCTGCGCGCTCGAGGATGTGCCGCAGAGTGGCGGCGCGGGCCGCCGGGTCCGTCACCGGCCTTTGGCTTCTTCCTGAATGACGGCGAGTGCGACGCCCACCAGACGATCCAACTCTTCGGCCGACGCCCGGGGCAGGGCACCCTCCGCCCAGGCACCCTGGCGTGCTCCGACGGCGTCCATCAGGCGGCGCAGGAAGGAGAGCAGGGCCACGCCTTCGAGCTCCAGGTGGTGCGCTTCCTTGCTATCGGGGTCCCGATGCCGCTGGGCCAGGCGCTCGTACCGGTGGGCGTTCCGAAGGGATTGGGCCGTGAGGGACGCGACCACCTGAACGAACCGGACATCCGAATCCGAAAAAGTCGGGCCGTCGCGGAAGGTCCGGAGGAAAATCGCGCCGATGGCGACGCCGCGCCAATTGATCGGTACCACCGTGATCGACTTCACGCGGCGGTTCACGAGGTCGGCACGCACATGCTTGAGCGAGGGGTCGTTCGCCGCATCCGGTATGAACACGGTTTCGGCGCCCTGGATGGCCCGCTTCAGCTCGGGGTAGCGCTCCAGGTCAACGACATAGTTCCGGATGGTCGGGTCTTCGTACGACGCCACCAGCCGCACCGAC
>DATBBZ010000353.1:0-4567 GCA_036270745.1 Gemmatimonadales bacterium
AACTCCCCGCGGATGTAGATGTAGGCGACCTCCGCGCGGATGGCGTGCGCGGCGATGGCCGTACCCTCCAGGAGGGCGTGCGGGGTCCAGCGCATGATCTCGCGGTCCTTGAACGTCCCCGGCTCGGACTCGTCGGCGTTCACGCACAGGTAATGCGGGCCCTTCTTCTCCTTCGGCATGAAGGTCCACTTCAATCCGGTCGGGAATCCCGCCCCGCCCCGTCCCCTGAGCCCCGAGCTCTTCACTTCCTCGGTAACGGCATTGGGATCAAGCGCGAGGGCCTTCTTGAGCGCCTCGTACCCGCCCCGTTTGACCCAGCCTTTGTAGGTCTTGGCCTCGGGATCTCCGAAGTACTCGGAGAGGACGACCGTCTCCTTTGGGTGCGGCTTCTGGGGATAACCCATCAGCACTCCATTGCGGATTGCCGATTGCGGATTGCGGCTTGTTCCTCCGCAGCCCCCAATCCGCAATCCACAATCCGAAATCCGCAATCGTTCATCTGTACTTCCTCACCAAATCCGGGACTTTGTCGGGCGTCACGTTCTCGATGAAGTCGTCATTGACGAGGATCGGCGTCGGGAAGCCGCACGCGCCGAGGCACTCGACTTCGATGATGGTCCACTTCCCGTCGGGACTCGTGGCGCCCAGCTCCCGGGCGCCCGTTTCCTGGAGCAGAGCCTTCACCACGTCTTCCGCGCCGCAGATGTTGCAGCAGCTGGTGGTGCAGACCTGCACGAAGTTCTTTCCGACCGGGTGCTGGTGGTACATCGTGTAGAACGTCACGACGCCTTTCACATGGGCCGCCGTCGTGTCGAGCACGGTCGCGACTTCGGCCATGGCGTCGTCGGAAATCCAACCCCGCGCTTCCTGCACCAGCCAGAGTGCGGGGAGGAGCGCACCCAGCTTCGTCGGATATCGGGCGACGATCTCGTTCAGCCGGTCCAATGTCTTGCCGACGAACACCGGCTGATAGGGTTCGGCTTCGGGTGCGTGGGCCGCGCTCACCGGTCCACCTCGCCCATCACGATGTCCACCGAGGCGTTGATCGCGATCAGATCGGAGAGCAGGTGCCCTTCGGCCATCTTCGAGATGGACGCCAGGTTGATGAACGCCGGGGGCCGGATCCGCCAGCGCACCGGCTTCGCGGTGCCGTCGGACACGAAGTAATTCCCCAGCTCGCCCTTCGGGTTCTCGATGCCGGCGTAGGCCTCGCCCAGGGGCGCCTTCACGCCTTCCATCACCTGCTTGAAGTGGTAGATCATCGCTTCCATGTCGTTCATCGCGCGCGACTTCGGCGGGAGGATTACTCTCGGGTCGTCGACGTTGATGGGGCCTTCGGGCAACCGGTCGAGGGCCTGCTTCAGAATCTTGTTCGACTGGTAGCACTCTTCGAGCCGCACCAGGAAGCGGTCGTAGACGTCGCCATGCTCGCCCACCGGCACGTCGAAGTCGTAGTCCTCGTAGCCGAGGTAGGGTTTGTCCTTCCGGAGGTCCCAGGGCACGCCGGAAGCACGCAGCATCGGACCGGAGAGCGAGTAGTTGATCGCCTCCTCGGCCGTGAGCACGCCGATGTTCTGGGTGCGGCCCACCCACACGCCGTTCCGGGTCAGCACGCGGTCGATCTCGTCCAGCGTGTCCGGGAACGTCTCGGTGAAGGTGCGGAGGTCCGTGACGAACTTGTCGGGCACGTCGGCCATCAGACCACCGACCCGGGTGAGACTGGTGGTGAGCCGGGCGCCCGTCCACATCTCCTGCAGGTTGTAAATCCGCTCGCGCTGCTGGAAGGCCCAGAGGAACGGCGTGAACGCGCCCAGATCGATCGACGTGGTGCCGAGCCACACCATGTGAGAGATGATGCGGCTCATCTCGCAGGCGATGACGCGCAGGACCCGGCAACGCGGCGTGATATCGATCCCCATGAGCTTCTCGGCGGCGAGCACCACGCCCACGTTGTTCGACATCGGGGCCAGGTAGTCGGTGCGGTCGGTGAGCGGGATGATCTGGTTGTAGTGGCGGTACTCGCCCAGCTTCTCGAAGCCCGAGTGCAGGTAGCCGACGTGCGGGATGACCCGGACGACGGTCTCGCCCTCGAGCTCGACCACGAGGCGCAGTACCCCGTGCGTGGCCGGGTGCTGGGGACCGAGGTTGATGAGCAGGTGCTCCCCGCCCAGCTCCGGGTCCACGTCCGCCGGCGAGGCGGGGATCGGGACGCGAAGGGGGTTCCCCTGGGCATCGGTGCCCGGGGTCGCCACCGAGAGTTCGACGGTACGCTTGCTCATTCGGAGTTCGGGATCTTGTCGCGCTCGCCGCGGGCCAGGCGGTCACGCATGTCCCGGGGAAGCTCGTCGTAGGCGTCGGCGATGGCGAGCTCTTCCATCGAGTAGTGACCTTCGGGGTTTACGTTCAGGGCCTGCCGGACCTGCTCGGAGCGGGAGAAACGGCCGCGGAGGGGGAAATCCTTCCGGAGGGGATACCCCTCGGCGTAGGTCTCCCACATGAGGATGCGGCGGAGGTCGGGGTGGCCGGTGAAGGTCACGCCGAACATGTCGTAGACCTCGCGCTCCAGCCAGTTCGCCCCCGCCCAAAGATCGACCACCGACGGAACGGCCAGTTCGCCGCGAGGGTCGAGCTCGACCTTGAGGCGGAGATCCTGCTTGGACGAGAGGGACCGGAGGTTCCAGACCACTTCGAGGGGGCGCTCCCGGTCGCGGTATTCCACGGCCGTGACGTCCACCAGGTAGTTGTAGTCCTGACCGGCGGTGTTCTTGAGCCAGGCCAGGACCTCGCGGACCTTGGCAGGGGCGACGTACACGATCGTTTCACCGCGTGCGTCCACCACGCGGCCAATCGCGTTACCGAAGGTCGCCTGCAGCGCGTGCGCGGAGGGGTTCACGCCGAGCGGAACTGGTGGACGGAATTACCGAAGGGCTCCGACACCTCGTCGATCTGCTCGGGCGGCAGCCGGAGTCCCTTGTCGTTGAGGAGCTGCTCATCGCGGAGCGACGAATCGAAGAGATCTTCTCCTTTGATCTTCTTGTGGAGCATCAGAATGCCGTAGAGCAGGCCTTCGGGGCGCGGCGGGCAACCGGGCACGTACACATCCACGGGTACCACCGTGTCGATCCCCTGCACCATCGCATAGTTGTCGAAGATCCCTCCCGTCGAGGCGCAGGCGCCCATCGAAATCACCCACTTGGGTTGGGGCATCTGGTCGTAAATGCGGCGGATGACGGGAGCGAGCTTGAAGGGCAGCCGGCCGGCGCAGATCAGCACATCCGACTGGCGCGGCGAGAAGGCCTGGCGCTCCATGCCGAAGCGGGCCAGGTCGAAGCGGCTGGCCGCGGTGGCCATGAATTCGATGGCACAGCAGGCGGTGCCGAACGGCATCGGCCAGAGGGAATTGGCACGGGACAGGTTGACGGCCTTGTTGACGACGCCGTCGAGACGGGCCGCTTTGACGGCCCACTCGAGCAGGCTGGTAAGGCGCGTCGTCAGCCAGCTGTCCGAGCCGTCGATGGTCTGGAGATGCTTCATATCAGGACCTCAGTCCCATTGGAACGCTCCGCGCTTCCAGACGTAGATGTATCCCACGAAGAGAATAACGAGGAATACCAGCATTTCCACGAGCAGGAACCCCATCCCCGGCCCGCCGGCCGATCCTGAGCCGAAGTAGATCGTTGCCCACGGGATGAGGAACACGGTCTCGATGTCGAAGACGATGAACAGCATCGCGACCAGGTAGAACTTGATGGAGAACCGCTCGTGCGCCGAGCCCAGGGGGGGCATCCCGCTCTCGTATGGCGCCACCTTGACGGGTGTCGGGCGGCGGGGACCAAACAGGTGAGACGCGACCAGCATCATCACCGCGTTGCCGATGACGAACGCGAGGAGAATCAGGAACGGGATATAGGGCTGGAGCATTAGTCTCGTGAAATAATTCACGTGTTGGATTTCGGAAGCTATCGGCCACGGGGGTGACTGTCAACCGAAACGAGTGGCGTAAGTCTTGATGGCGCCGATATATTGCGCGCCTATGTCCATCAAATCAGACCGCTGGATTCGGCGGATGGCGAAGGAGCATGGAATGATCGAGCCCTTCGCCGAAGAGCAGGTCCGGCAGGGCGTGATTTCCTACGGAGTGTCGTCCTACGGCTACGACATGCGGGTGGCTTCGGACTTCAAGATCTTCACCAACGCCCTGTCGGCCATCGTAGACCCGAAAGCCTTCGACCCGAAGTCCTTCGTGGAGTTCTCCGGCGATGTCTGCGTGGTGCCCCCGAATTCATTCGCGCTGGCCCGCTCGGTCGAATACTTCCGGATCCCCCGTGAGGTCCTGACGGTCTGCGTGGGCAAGAGCACGTATGCCCGCTGCGGGATCATCACGAACGTCACGCCCTTCGAGCCGGAATGGGAGGGCCACGTCACCCTGGAGATCTCGAACACCACCCCCCTGCCCGCCAAGATCTACGCCAACGAGGGTATTGCGCAGGTGCTGTTCTTCGAGTCGGACAAGGACGACGTCTGCGAGCGGAGCTACAAGGACAAGAAGGGGAAGTATCAGGCGCAG
>DATBBZ010000354.1:0-5859 GCA_036270745.1 Gemmatimonadales bacterium
CACCCAGCACCCCGGCTTCGGCGCAGGAGGGCACGAGGTCAGGAGGAGGCGGATCGGCGAAGAGGCACCGGTAGCAGGGTCCGCCGGCACTGCCGAAGACCGAGGCCTGCCCGTCGAACCGGAAGATGGCTCCATAGACGTCGGGCTTCCCCAGCAGCACGCACGCATCGTTGACGAGGTAGCGGGTGGGAAAGTTGTCCGATCCGTCCACGATCACGTCGAAGGCACGCAGGGTGTCCAGCGCGTTCGCACTGGTCAGGAGCTCTGGGAACGTCTCGACGGCCACGTGGGGATTGAGGTCGCGGAGGCGATCTGCGGCCGATGCGGTCTTGGGCCGTCCGATATCCCGGGTACCATGGAGCACTTGCCGCTGGAGGTTGCTCGCGTCGACGCGGTCGCCGTCCACCACACCCAAGGTGCCGACGCCGGCCGCGGCGAGGTAGAGCGCCGCCGGCGAGCCCAGCCCCCCCGCCCAGACGAGCAGCACGCGGGCGGCCTTGAGCTTGGCCTGCCCCGCCGCACCAACCTCAGGAAGGATGAGGTGCCGGGAATACCGCAGGACCTCTTCATGAGAGAGGCCGGTGGGTGTGCGGGTTGTCATGGGAGCAGGGGGCTCAGCCGGCGACCGAAATACCCGTGATCTGGTAGAGGCGCGCCTCGTCGTGGGTCAGGTCGGCGAGCGTCACACCCGACAGAAAGTCGTTGATGCGCCGCTCGAGCATGCGCCAAACCGGCCGGATGCTGCACGACACGTCGGGCGAGCAGCGGTGCGCATCCACCTGATGGCGGTCACAATTGACTTCGAAGGTGACGTGCTCGGACGCTTCCATCACGTCCTTCACGGACACGTCGTGCGCGTCGCGAGCCAGAAGGTAGCCGCCCTTGGCCCCCCGCACCGACTCCACCAATCCGGCACGACGCAGCCGCAGGAGGATCTGCTCGACGTAGTCGTGGGGGAGGCGTTCCGCTTCGGCGAGCTCACGGGCGGCGACGGGGCCATCCCCGACGCGGCGCGCCAGGCTCAAGGACACGATCAATCCATACTCCGCCCAGGTGGTGACCCGCATGGCCGGAATATGAGCGGGCCCGCGGGCGATATCAACTAGAGCCGCGAGTGCGCGCGCCTAGTGCCTGATCGCCGGACCCACGCTCACTCCGAGCTGCACGCCAAAGACGTTCCCGCCGGAGCCCGGCTGAAACCACAGCAGGCGGCTCGAGAAATTGTACAGGACGCCGTTCTTCTCCACGTCGACGCCGAATCCGCCCTGCGCGCCCTGGGCGACCCCGCGGTCCGGGCCCTGCGAAAAGAATCCCGCGAGCACCGGACCCAGCTCGCCGTAGATCCGTCCCCACGACGGCCGGTAGGACGCTTCGTACCCGGGCTGGAAGAGCACGGCGTCCTCATTGCAACCGGTGCTCGGACACGTGCCGGTGATCTTCAGCGGCGCCCAGTCCACTTCCAGCCCGAGCACGCTCGACGCCTTCTTGGTATCCCGGCGGAAGCGCACCCCGAGGAACGGCGCGCGCCCTTTGAGCGGACCGGAGATGGGAATGAGGAACGCGACCGCCGGGCCGAGGGTGCCGTTCGTCAGCTGCGTCACGCGCGGGGTCCCCAGGAGCAACGAAACGTTGGCCCGGACTTCGAGGGCCTGGATCGCGCTCTGGGGCACCTGGAAAAAGCGGCCCTCGATCTGCGCGCTCGCATCCCTCCCTGCCGTCACTCGCAGACCGAATCCGAAGCCGAAGCCGATCTGAGTCGTCGTCTGGGCTCCGGAACAGGGTAGCCCGAGGAGCTCCTGTCCCAGACTCTTGTCGGAGTCGAGCACGCGCGCGACGCCCACCTCGGTGGACGCGAAGGGCGCGATGCCCGATGCGCCGACCGGGAAATAGTTGTCGTCGAGCCCAAAGAACGTGAGGTTCCGCGGGCAGCTCGACGATGTGGCGAGATCGTTGTATCGAACGATCGAGAGACCGGTCTCGTCGTCGTCCGCCGTGAGGAGCGCCAGCGAGCCGCCGAACGCTGTGAACTGGTGGCTGGTGCCGGTCGCGTCCTGCAGCGAAAGCGACGAGTAAACGGGCCCGATGCGAAACGGGCGCTGGGCCGTCAGCGGCGCGGCGGCAGTCAAGCCCGCCAGGGCGAGTACAAGGAGTCTCGTATTCATGCGAGGAAACTCCGCACAACGGCCCGGTGAGAGCCGTGATAGCTGTCACCGGGCCGGCGTGGCGAAACCTGTCGCAGGGGGAAAACAGCCCGATCGGCCGATCAGGACTGCTTGCGCTCTCCCGGCACTCCCGGCTCCGTCATGGCCCGGAGATCCAGCACGGCGTCCAGCTCGGCGCCTTTCAGGATGCCCTTCTCCTGCACCAATTGGCGCACGGTTTCGTTTTTCGCGAGGGCTTCCTTCGCCAGCTTGGCCGACTCCGTGTATCCGATCTTGGGGGCGAGCGCCGTCACCAGCGCCGGCGAGCGGTCCAGCCAATGGGCGCACATCGCCTCATCCGCCTGGATACCGGTCACACAGCGCTCGTTGAAGATGCGGGTGGCACTGGTGAGGATGTGCATGGTGAAGAACAGATTATGCGCGATCACCGGCATCATCACGTTAAGCTCGAGCTGTCCCGCTTCCGCGGCTGCGGCCACTGTGGCGTCGTTCCCCACCACCTGGAAGCACACCATGTTCACCATCTCGGCGATGGACGGGTTCACTTTCCCCGGCATGATGCTCGACCCCGGCTGGACCGCCGGCAGGGTGATTTCGGCCAGGCCGGTGCGCGGACCCGAGACCAGCAGCCGGATGTCGTTCGCGATCTTGCCGAGATCCACTGCGAGCGTCCGCAGCGCGCCCGACAGGGCGGCGGCGTCTCCCATCGACTGCATCAGCTGGAACCGGTCGGCCCCGGCACGCAGCTCGAGTCTGGACGCCGACTGCAGGTGGCGAATCATGGCGGCGAAGTAGGCCGGTTCGACGTTGAGCCCGGTGCCGACCGCGGAGCCGCCGATGCCGAGCTCCCGGAGATCCTCCGCCGCCTGAGCGACGCGGCGCCGGTTTCGTTCGATGGTGTGTCCGTACGCCGTGAATTCCTGTCCCAGGCGCACGGGGGTCGCGTCCTGGAGATGCGTGCGCCCCGACTTCAGGATTTGGTCGAACGCATTGCCCTTGTCGAGAAACGCCTGCGTGAGGCCGTCGAGGGCCTGGAGCAACGCCGGGAGCTGGGCGAGCGCGCCGAGGCGGATGGCGGTCGGGATCACGTCGTTGGTGGATTGCGCCATGTTGACGTGATCGTTGGGATGGACCGGCGAGTACGTCCCGCGTTTGCCGCCGAGCAGCTCATTGGCCCGATTGGCCAGCACTTCGTTGGCGTTCATGTTGTGGGACGTGCCGGCGCCTGCCTGGTACGGATCGACGACGAACTGGTCGCGATGTCTGCCGGACAACACCTCATCCGCCGCCTTGACGATGGCGTCCGCCAGCTTGGCGTCGAGGCGTCCCGTTTCCCGGTGCGTGAGGGCCGCCGCCTTCTTGATCCACACCACCGCATCCACGAAGGCCGGGAGCGGGGCGAGGCCGGAGATGGGGAAGTTCAGCCGGGCACGCTCGGTCTGAACGCCGTACAGGGCGGCGTTGGGAACGGGCAGCTCGCCCAGGGGATCTTTCTCATTTCTCGTGTCCATGGCGTGAATATAGAGGACCTAGGTCTTGGGGGGGGCGCGCTTTCCGTAGCCGATGCTGAACAGCTCCTTGGCCGCCTTCAGGCCCAGATTCCGAATCATCACGATGCCACCGGCGACCGCGAGGATCACGATGGAATAGATGCGGAACAGCAGGAGCATCCCCACCTGTCGGTCGCCGAAATCGCCGGCGAAGCCGCCGTAGAACGCGGCTTCGATCCCTCCGCCCCCGGACGGCAGCGGGACGACCAGGGGCGCGGCTAGGAGCGCGAGGGCACCGAAGAACATCTCGCTGAAATCCGGTGGATCGGGCATACCGTACGCGAGGGCGGGCAGAATCGCGGCCCGGGCAGCCAGGCTGACCGCCGTGAGCCCCGCGTTCGCGGCCATCACCCACCAGGGCGCCCGACGCACGTGGGCCCACGCCACCCGCCATTGCCGCCGCACGCGGTGCCGGATCGTGCCGCCCCGGACGACTTTCTGGATCAGGTAGATGGCCAGCAAGACGAGCAGGACGGCCAGCTCGATGACCACCAGGTCCGCCGCCAGGTGATGCCGCAGCCACCGCGCCGCCTGGACTTCAAAATCCGGGATGTAGTAAATCGCCAACCCCGCGGCCATCACCAGGAAGACGGGCCACTCGGCGGCGACTTCGACGCCGAGACCCACCAGCGCAGTGACCACCCGCAGGCCCGATTCGGTCATGCCCACGAACCGGGCCGGCTCCCCGCCGAGCCGGTTCGGGGTGACCGCTGACGCCGCTTCACCGTACAGATTGAGTTGGACGGCATTCCGCAGCGACAGCTTCCCGCCCGCGCACCAGACCGAGAGCTGAATCCGCCAGGCGCGGACCAGCACGTCCAGCCCGAGGAGCAGGAGTGCCAGGAGGTGCGGGGTGATGACGTGCCAGCTAGTCAGAGCAGTCGCCGAGCGGATAGATGAAGCCGCAGTTCCAGCAGGGGTTCTTGCAGCCGCGGGCCTTGGGACGGACCTCGGCGCCGCAACGGAGGCAGCGCGGTCGCGGCTTAGGCGACTCCACGGAGGAAGGGGTTGGTCCGGCGCTCGGCGCCGACAGTGGTTGCGGGTCCATGTCCCGGGTACACGATGGTCGAATCCGGGAGCACAAGCAACTCCCGCTCGATGCTGTCGAGGAGTGTGTCGAAGTCCCCGCCCGGCAAATCGGTCCGGCCGATGGAGCCCTGAAAGAGAACGTCCCCGCCGAAGACGGCTCCGGGACCCACGAAGGCGACGTGGCCGGGTGAGTGCCCCGGCGTATGCCGGACCGTGAACTCCAGACTGCCGACGTGGAGGCGCTCCCCGGCCGCGAGGGGGCGGTCTGGCGGCGGCAGCGGATCCGCCCGCAGACCGAACCACGACGCCTGGTCGGGCACGGCGTCGTAGAGCTCCCGGTCAGCGGGGTGCAGGTACACGGGCGTCCCCGTAGCGGCCGCGACCTCCGGCACCCCCAGGACATGATCGATGTGAGCGTGGGTCAGCCAGATGCCCACGGGCGTGGTGCCGGATTCGCCGAGCTTGTGCAGCACGAGCCCGGACTGCTCTCCCGGATCGATCACCGCGCAGGCCTTGGCGGCTTCGTCGATCACCAGGTAGCAGTTCTCGACGAACTGCCCACCGGGGATCTGAAGCACCTTCACGCAGGGACTCTGGTGTGGGACTCCCGCCAGCTGGCGAGGTACTTCTCGACCGAGATGGCGGCCGTGGTCGCGTCCCCGACGGCGGTGGTGACCTGCCGCGTGATCTGCGCCCGCACGTCGCCGGCCGCGAAGAGACCGGGTACCGACGTCATCATCCGCTCATCAGTGACGAGGTACCCACCGGCATCGTGCTTCACATGCTCGGCCACGAGGCTCGTGTTGGGCTTGAAACCGATGAAGATGAAGACACCGCCCACCGGCAGCGTCGACCGCTCCTGCGTGTTCACGTCCTCGAGCACGAGGTGCTGCACGCCTTTCTCGCCGCCGGCGATCTCCGGCACGGTCTTGTTCCAGATCACCTCGATCTTCGGATTCGCGAACGCGCGTTCCTGAACGATCTTCGACGCGCGGAACTGGTCCCGGCGGTGCACGATGTAGACCTTCGAGGCGTAGCGGGTCAAATAGTCCGCCTCTTCGACGGCGGCGTCCCCCCCGCCCACCACGGCCAGCACTTCCCCCTTGAAGAACGCGCCG
>DATBBZ010000355.1:0-4762 GCA_036270745.1 Gemmatimonadales bacterium
TCTAATCGTGCTGGTGATGTCGGTCATTCTGGTCATCGGCATCCGGGAATCGGCGAAGGTCAACAATTGGATCGTGGCGCTCAAGCTGCTCGTTGTCGGTCTGTTCATCGTGGCCGGCGTTCGGTACATCAACACCGCGAACTGGCACCCCTACATACCGCCCAATGCGGGCTCCTTCGGCCGGTTCGGCGTCTCCGGCATTTTCCGCGGCGCCGGTCTGATCTTCTTCGCCTACATCGGATTTGACGCGGTGAGCACGGCGGCGCAGGAGGCCAAGAATCCCCAGAAGGATATGCCCAGGGGCATTCTGGGATCCTTAGCGATTTGCACTTTGCTTTACATCATCGTGTCGGCGATCCTGACCGGCATCATGCCCTACAACACGCTCGACGTCGCGCACCCGGTCGGGTTCGCGGTTGACTCGACGCCCGGACTTCACTGGCTGGGGTGGATCATCAACTTGGGCGCGGTCCTGGGCCTCGGCTCGGTGATCCTCGTCATGTTGCTCGGACAGTCCCGGGTCTTCTACTCGATGTCGCGCGACGGTCTGTTACCGCCCTGGGTCGGCAAGGTGCATCCGAAATTCCGGACGCCGTGGCTTACGCAGATCTTCGTCGGCATCTTCGCTGCCATCTTCACGGGCCTCTTCCCGATCGATCTGCTGGGCCAACTGGTCAACATCGGCACGCTGCTCGCCTTCGTGCTCGTCTGCGGCGGGATCTTGATTCTGCGCCGCACGCGGCCGGACCTCGCGCGCCCGTTCAAGACGCCATGGGTGCCCGCCGTCCCGATCCTCGGCATCCTCGGGTGCATCGGCCTGATGTCCACCCTTCCGCTCGACACTTGGCTGCGGTTGATCATCTGGATGGCGATCGGACTCGTCATCTACTTCCTCTATGGCCGCCATCACAGCACATTGCGCACGGGAGCTGACGCGAAGCGGGCCTAACATCGAGGCCTTCGAACGAAAGCGTCGAGCGGAGTCGTAACGACTTTGCTCGACGCTTTTGCTTAACGCCTTTGCTTGACGCCTCTCGGTCGACGTAGCTTTCTGCCATGATTCCGATCCCTCCCGAACGCGTCGCCGCCGCCAAGCAGATGGTTGCCCTCTTTTCTCCCAACACCCGCGTCGTCCTGACCACGCACGTCAATTCGGATGGCGACGGACTCGGCAGTGAAGTCGGTCTCTGGCACCTCCTCCATCAACGCGGCTGCTTCGTATCCATCGCCAACCCGACGCCCATTCCCGACCGCCTCATGTTCCTGGTCCCGGAAGGGGCGGACGCGAGCGGCCACGCGGCGAAGGCCATCGCGAAGGCCAACGCCATCGTGGTACTCGACATCTCGGACCTGGGACGCCTGGGAGACCTGGGGCCGGCGGTGCGGGAGGCGAACGTGCCCGTGGCGTGCATCGACCACCACGTGAGCCCCGGGTCGCTGCCGGAGGGCCCGCGGCTCGTGGCACCTGAAGCGACGGCCACCGCCGAGCTGGTGCACGATTTGGCGGCAGCCCTGGGGTGGAGCATCCCGACCGAAGCGGCCCGGGCGCTCTACGTCGGACTCCTCACGGACACGGGCGGATTCAGGTTCTCGAACACCACTCCCCGGTGTCTCCAGGTCGCCGCTCACTTGCTCGAACGCGGCATCGACCCCGAGTCGATCTATGAGCAGATCTACGCGAGCGCTCCCGAAGGCCGGGTGCGGCTCCTCGCCGAAGTGCTGTCGACGCTCGTGGTGGAGCCGGAGTTGGGGCTGGCCTGGGTCACCGTGCCCCCGGGCTCAATCGAGAAGTTCGGTGCCACCGCCGACGATCTGGACGGCATCGTGGAGCATCCCCGGTCTATCGCCGGAGTGCGGCTGGCATTGCTCTTCCGGCAGATCGCCGGGGGGAAGGTGAAGGTTTCATTCCGCTCCATGGGCAGCGTGGACGTCGCAGAGCTGGCGCATCAATTCGGCGGCGGTGGTCACGCCAAGGCGTCCGGCGCGTCGGTGGACGGACCCCTGGCCGATGCCCAGGCCAGGGTCCTCGAGGCCGCCCGCCACTACCTCAACGGACGCTGACAGCGTTCGGCTCACCCCATCCGTATCTTCTGGACCATGAGACTCGTCACATCCTGCATCATCGCGATGACGGTCGCCGCTCTGCCGGCGGCCGCACAAACGGGAACGTCGCTTTTTGACGGGACCCTGTCCGGCTGGGACCACGTCGGTCCCGGCGCCTTCACCGCCGACACCGGCGTCTTGATGACGCACGGCGGGATGGGACTCCTCTGGTATACCAAGCGGAGAATCGGGAACGAAGTGATCCGCGTGGTGTTCTGGCCCACGGACTCGAGCTCCAATTCAGGGGTGTTCATCCGGATCCCTGAGAAGCCCACCGAGCCGTGGATGCCGGTCAACAAGGGCTACGAGGTGCAGATCGACAACGCCGAGGACGAGTATCACGTCTCCGGCGTGCTGTACTCGCTGACGAAGGCGCTGGCGCGCCCCGGCAAGGCGCGGCAGTGGAATACCCTGGAGATCACCCTGGACGGTCCGCACACCACGGTGCGGCTGAACGGGGAATTGGTGACCGACTATACCGAAGGCCAGCCGGTGCCCCCCAAGAAGCAGACCTGGGAGCCGGACCGGGGTCGCCGTCCGAACCTCGGATACATCGGTCTTCAAAACCACAGCGACGCGGATACGGTGTACTTCAAGGAAATCAGCGTGCGCCCGTTGCATCCGTAACGGAGGTGCTCATGCGCAGGATGACGATGGCGGTACTCGTGCTGGCGGCGTTGGCCGCCTGCAACCCCACGGTGGATGAAGGGATTTTCGGTATCGGGTCGTCGGGCGGCGGGAGTGGTGGCGGCGCCGCGACACACCTCGTGTTCACGGCACAGCCGGTGACGACGCAGGCGACGGCGGCGATGGCTTCATCGGTAATCGTCCAGGCGGAGGACGGCGTCGGCGCCGTCGATACGAGCTACTCGGACGTCATCACGCTGTCCTTCTCAGCCAACCCCGACGGCGGGTCGCTCGGGGGAAACTTCAGCGTCAACGCGATCAACGGCGTGGCGACCTTCTCCAACCTCACGGTGGACAAGGCCGACACCGGCTACGTCCTGCTGGCGGTCTCGGGGGCCCTCACTACGGCGACCTCGACGAAGTTTACCATCACGCCATAGAACTAGACGCCCAGGCGCCCAGCCGCCTAGTGTCTGACCGGGGTGACCCGGATCATCACCACCGCGTGGGGCGCCACCGTAGCCGTGAACTCGGCGTGGAACGTGCCCTTCGCCGTGTGAGACCAGAGATCGCGCACGGTCAGGGAATCGGCCCGCAAGCCCAGCCGGTGGAAGGAGGCCGTGATCGGGGTGGGCACTCCGGCGCGGTTGAGCAGGACCGCCGCCGCCGACCCGTCGGCCAGGGGTTTCGCCCAGACCTGGATCTCCGGTGTCGGCTCCCACACCACCACGCCCTGCGCCCCCAGTGAATCCTGATCCACGGCGATCACCTCGGGGTTCTCGAGGATGGTCTTGGTCTCGTTGCTCATGGACCGGAGGTCGTTACCCGCGATGAGCGGGGCGGCCTCGATGGCCCAGAGTGAGAGATGGGCCCGGTACTCGTCGTCCGTCATCCCGCCATTGCCGACTTCGAGCATGTCCGGGTCGTTCCACGCCCCGGGACCGGCGGCGGTGGGGTGCTGGGCCGACTGATCGAGGTTGCCGAGCATCGAGCTCCACGAATCCGAGATGTCGTCGGTGGTACGCCAGAGATTCCCAACTCTTGGGGCCCAGTTCCAGGGCTGGTTGTAGCCCCACTCGCAGAGTGAAAGCACGATGGGGCGCCCCGTGCCGGCGAGCGCGTCCCGAAACTTGGAGTATTGGACCTGGGCGTCGAGCCCGGTGGCATGGCACCAGTCTTCCTTCACGTAGTCCGCGCCCCAGGCCGCGTACGTACGGGCGTCCTGCGCCTCGTGGCCGAGGGTGCCGGGGCGCCCCTGACAGGTTTCCGTGCCGGCGTCCGTGTAGATCCCGAACTTGAGCCCCTGGGAGTGGACGTAGTCCGCGAGGGCCTTGATGCCGTGCGGGAACCGGATCGAGTCGGCCACGATGGTCCCGTCTTTGGTGCGGGCCACCTGCCAGCAGTCGTCGATGATGACGTAGCGGTACCCTGCGTCCTTCATGCCGCTCGCGACCATAGCGTCCGCGGTTTCGCGGATCAGGCGATCAGAGACATCACAGGCGAAGTGGTTCCAGCTGTTCCAGCCCATGGGTGGCGTGCGGGCCAGCCCGTTGTCGAGGGGGAACGGGCGAGGCCGGCTCGCGATCAACATGCCGATGAGCAAGAGGGATGTGATGGCGGCGATGCGACGCACGACAGGGCTCCAGGTGATTGGAATCCCGTAACGTTGCTCGCCATCCTGAGCCCCCGCTAGATTCCGGCCGTGACCCCCCCTCCGTCGCCCACTGGTCTCAAGTCGCAGGTCACCGCCGCCCTCGCTGCTCTCCAGAATCCCCGGGTCGGGAAGGATGTGGTCGCCGCCGGGATGGTGCGCGATCTCGTGGCGGAGAACGGGACGGTGCAGTTCACCTTCCTGCTGGGACGGGACGACCCCGCGTCGCTGGCACGCGACGCGCGCCGGGCCGTGAAGGCGGTACCCGGCGTTTTGGACGTCCGGGTGACGGTGTCCGACCCCGGCGCTCCCCGTCCTTCATCGCAAGGGCCGGGCCCCCGCCCGCCAGGGATGGCCGACGTCCCGCCACCGCCCACCGCG
>DATBBZ010000356.1:0-3990 GCA_036270745.1 Gemmatimonadales bacterium
CCTGATCGTGATCGGCGTCGCCATCGGCATCCTGGCCCAGGCGGGCGACGTCGCGGAGTCGCTCTTCAAGCGGGACGTCGGGGTAAAGGACAGCTCGGCCTTGATCCCCGGGCATGGGGGCGTACTCGATCGCTTGGACTCCCTCTACTTCGTTCTGCCCGCCACCGCCGGCCTCTTCTGGCTCTTCCGCGTTCCATGAACACCGGGACCGTCGGCGTCGCGATCCTTGGGTCCACGGGCTCCATCGGGCGTTCCACGCTGCACGTCCTTTCGCGCCAACGGGACCGCTTTCGCCTCGTCGCGCTGACCGCGCACACGAACCAGGCCCTGCTCGATGAACAGGCCCGGGAATGGAAACCCGCGTTCGCCAAGTGCGTGAACGGCGACGGACGGGAGTGTCTCATCGAGGCGGCGACCCGGCCCGACGTCGATATCGTGGTGAACGGCATCGTCGGGGCTGCGGGCCTCGAAGCGACGCTCGCGGCCCTGTCCGCCGGCAAGCGCGTGGCACTCGCCAATAAGGAAACCCTGGTGATGGCCGGCGAGCTGGTGACCGCCGCGGCCCGGAAGGGCGGAGGGGAGCTGGTGCCCGTCGATTCCGAGCACAGCGCCGTGCTGCAATGCCTTTCCGGGCGGACGCCGGCCGATGTGCGCCGGCTGATCCTCACCGCATCGGGCGGTCCGTTCCGGACCTGGAGTCCGTCACAGGTAGCGGCCGCGTCGGTGGAGCAGGCGCTCCAGCACCCCACCTGGAAAATGGGCCCGAAGATCACGGTCGACTCGGCCACGCTCGTGAACAAGGCACTCGAGGTGATCGAGGCGCATTTCCTGTTCGGGCTGGGCTATCCTGCCGTGGAAGTCGTCGTGCATCCGCAGTCGATCATCCACGCCTTTGTGGAGTTCCGGGACGGGTCGGTGCTGGCCCAGGTCGGCTTTCCGACCATGGAACTGCCCATTCTGTACGCCCTCACCCATCCGGAGCGTGTGAGCGACTCAGGCACTCGGGCCTTTGATCCGCTCGCGGCCGGTGATTTGACCTTCGCACCCGTAAACCCCGCGCTCTTTCCGGCGTATGAACTGGGGAGAGGGGCGGGGATGGCCGGCGGTACGGCGCCGGCGGTGTTCAACGCGGCCAACGAGGTGGCGGTGGAGCTGTTTCTGAGCGGCGCGATCCGGTTCGGCAAGATCGCGGAGGTGATCGACGGCACGCTGGCCCGCGCTCCCAAGGGCGAGGCGCGCACGCTCGAGGGGGTACTCGCCGCCGACGGGGAAGCGCGGGCGCTGGCGCGGGGGATCGCATGCTCCTGACCCTCGCGGCGTTCGCGGTGATGATCGGGATTCTGATCTTCGTCCACGAGGCGGGACATTTTCTGGCGGCGAAGGCCGTGGGCGTTCAAGTCCACCGGTTCTCCCTGGGCTTCGGCAAGCCGCTGCTCAGCTTCAAGCTCGGCGAGACCGAGTACTGCATCTCCGCGCTGCCGCTCGGCGGCTACGTCAAGATGGCCGGCCTCGAAGAGGAAGGGATGATGGGCTCCGTCGAGGGCGGAGCGCCCACCGAACCCGTGGATCCGGCACGGGCCTTTGACCGGAAGCCCCTGTGGGCGCGGTTCAT
Source organism: Gemmatimonadales bacterium (assembly GCA_036270745.1). GTDB lineage: Bacteria > Gemmatimonadota > Gemmatimonadetes > Gemmatimonadales > GWC2-71-9 > 40CM-2-70-7. The sequence goes on from DATBBZ010000356.1 coordinate 1,613, forward strand.
CGTCATGATCGCCGGCGTCACCATGAACATGGTGCTGGCGTACGTCGTGCTCGTGGTGTGGAGCGCCACTCGGGGGCTCCCCGAACCGTCCACGACCCAGGTGGACTCGGTCCGGGCCGCCGACCTGCCGCCAGGAGCGGCGGCACTCGCGAGCCTGCAGTTCGGGGACCGCCTGACCCAGATCGATGGGAAGCCGATGAACGGGTGGCTCGACATTGTGGACGCGATCGTCAACGACAGCGGCCCACTGCGAATCGCGGTCGCGGGGCGTGCGGGGCAGCTCCAGGTGACTCCCGGAGACGGATCACGAGCGGCCCGCTTGCGCGTGGCGAACGCGATCACACCGCTGCAGTTGCCGAGGTTCGGACTGGTGCAGCCCGGGTCGCCGGCATTCCGGGCCAAGGCCAAGCCGGGGGACGTCGTGATCCGCGTGAACGGCGACACGGTCCGGGGGTGGTCTGACGTCCTGCGGGGAATCTGGATGTCACCGGGGCGTCCGTTGCACCTGGACGTCGAGCGCCAAGGCGAACTCATCGCACTCGTGGTGACCCCCGACAGCGCCACCGCGCACGACACCGTTCCCGGGCGGCCCGCCGTGTACGGGCAAATCGGAGTCATCGCGGACCCCGCGGTTCGGCACGTGCGACAGACTTGGGGCGAAGCCGTCGTCAACGGCTTCAGCGAGGTGGGTCTGCAAACGGCGAGCATCGCCGGCGGCCTGTATCAGCTGGTGGTGGGGCAGGTGTCACTGCGGAAGACGCTGTCCGGCCCGGTGGCGATTGCGCAGGTGTCGGGGCAGACGGTCCGGCTCGGCGCGGACTGGTATCTCAGTCTCTTGATCGCGTTTTCGGTCAATCTCGCGCTCCTGAACCTGCTTCCCATCCCCATTCTTGACGGGGGCCAGGTCGTCTTCTTGCTCGCTGAGGGCATTCGCCGTCGCCCCCTCTCCCTTGAGGTCAGGCTGCGTCTGACACAGGTGGGCTTCATTTTCATCGTCGTGCTGATGCTCTTCGTGGTGGGGAACGATGTCTTCAACATCCTCCACTGACGAGATCATTCGTGGCTACCTCGCGGGCCGGGTTCGTCCGGACCGCGTGGTGGCCGCGGTGGCTGCCGCCTACTACCGCGACCGGAAGGCGCTGAAGGGTGCGGGCTGGCGCGAGCTGATCGCGGTGATCGAGCGGGCCTCGCCGGGCGTGGTGGAGCTTGCGGCGGCGGAGGGAAGAGGGTTCGAGGTCAAGCTGGCCGAGCGGCCGTTCCCGCCGGCGTTCGAACCGGCCTTGAAGGCCGCGGCTCAGAAGGCGCTCGCGGAAACGCCGGGTAGCATCTCGTCAGATACGACGGCACCCGCGCCTTCTCGTGGCTTTTTTGCCCGGATGGTTGACCGGGTCCTGCAGATTTTCGGCTAACCGCCTAACCGCCTAACCGCCTAACCGTCTAACGTTTAATCAATTCTGCGACCAGCACCGCCAGCACCACCGCTCCCACCGCCAACGCCACGATCTCCCAGGGGAATCTCTTCTTCACCGGTCGCTTGATCGCGACCTGCTCGCGCGTACCGGGGGGCGGGGTGCCGATTTCCAGCGTGGGGCGCTGCTTGGCTTCGACTTCCTCCAGGTCCGCGAGGAGCGCCGAGGCCGTGGCGTACCGGTCATCGGGGTGTTTGGCGAGGCACTTGAAGATCACCCGCTCGACGCGCTTGGAGAGATCGGGCCGGCGGGTGCGGGGCGGGGGTGGCGGATCCTCGACGTGCATCCGAGCCAGCTCGAACCAGTCCTTCGAGGAGAATGGGACTTCCCCCGTCGCCGCCTTGTAGAGGGTGACGCCGAGGGAGTAGATGTCCGCCCGGGGGTCGAGGGGCCGGCCCTGCGCCTGCTCCGGGGAGATGTAGGACGGAGTGCCGATGGTCATGTCCACGCCGGTCGACGTGGCGTACCCGGACACCGTGCGAGCGATCCCGAAGTCCGTCAGCACGGCCGAGCCATCCGAGCGCAGGAGGACGTTGTCCACCTTGATGTCGCGGTGGATAATCTCCTGACTGTGGGCGAACTCGAGAGCCCGGGCCAGGTCCTTGCCGATACGGACCAGGTCCGCTTCGGGCAGGGGACCCTCCCGGGCGATGCGGAGCCCCAGGCTGTCGGCGCACAGGTCCATGGAGAAATACGAATGGACCCCGGACTCTCCCACCGACCGGATCCGGATGATGTTGGGGTGCTCGAGCCGGGACGCGGTCTTCACTTCATTGCGGAAGCGCGGGGCGAACTGGGGGTCGTTGGCGTAGCGGGGCTTCAGGACCTTCACCGCGACGGGGGTGCCGTCGGCCTCCCGGGCGGCAAAGACCCAGGCGAAACCGCCTTGACCCAGCAGTTGTTCGATCC
>DATBBZ010000357.1:0-3351 GCA_036270745.1 Gemmatimonadales bacterium
ACATCATTGCGGCCATGGATATTGCGAAAGGCTCGGGCGTCCAGGTCATCGGCTTCACTCCACCGCCCGAACCCGGCAAGTAGAAAGACCAGGCGCCTAGTCGCTTAGGGGTGGTCGGCTCAAACCAAGGGGACGCGTCCAGCGTCCCCTTTTTCATTGGCCCGGTGTAATTATTGACCGTGTTCCAGCGCGACCGTTACGCTCCTCCGTCCGGGCACCGCACGCCCGATCTCCCGTCACCCCAGCTCGTCGTTCCCCGGCTGCGGATGGGCCGCTCCGGCGCGATCGTCATCGGCATCCACGTCATCGTGATCGCGCTGCTGTTCTGGAAGAGCGCCGAGCTCCTGGCCGGTTCGGGAGACGGACCGGGACCGCGGGGTGGGGGTGGCGGCGGAGGGAGGCAGGCGCTGCACGTGTTCCTGCTGGCAGGCGCCGGCACACCGCAGGCCGTTCCGATTCCGCCGATACCGCAGTTCAGCGTGAAGGTGCCGCTCCCCACGACCACGCCGATCGATCTGCCCAAGCTCCAGCCCCCGCCGGTCGAGACCCAGGTCGCCGCGGCGCCGGGCACCGGGAACGGCACGACCCGTGGTCCGGGTGAAGGACCGGGGTCCGGAGGGGGGAAGGGGGCAGGGACCGGGACGGGCGCCGGCAACGACTCCGGCCCGGGCCATGGGGGAGGGCCTCACGTCTTGATGGCCTCGCCGAAGTTGACCATCTTGCCGCCCCCGTGCTTCCGCGGTCACGTCGAGGCCGTGGTGTCCGTCTCGGCCGATGGGCAAGTGACGGACGTCCGCCTGGATCCGCCCCTGAAGGATGCGGATTGCCGGGAGACGATGGTGAGGCAAATTAGGGCGGACCAGTTCTATCCCGCGAAGACGCTCGAGGGCATCCCCGTCACCAGCGTCGTTTCACTGCACTTCTCGCGGTAATCCCAGCACCGGACCATCCGGCGGCGCAGCCGCCCCTTAAGGAGGCGCATGTCGCTCTTTGCCCGGAAGACGGTCGACCAGTGCATCGCCGACGGGGAATCCGGGGGCGGACTCAAGCGGTCCCTCGGTCGGATTCAACTCACGTCTCTGGGCGTCGGCGCCATCATCGGCGCCGGGATCTTCGCGGCCATTGGTTCCGCCATTGCGGGCGACGCCGGACACGCGGGAGCCGGATCGGCTATCGTCGTCTCGATCCTCATCGCCGGGGTCACGAGCGCCCTCGCTGCCATCACCTATTCGGAATTCGCGGCTCTCATCCCGATATCGGGCAGCGCGTACACCTACGCCTACGCGACCCTGGGCGAACTGATCGCCTGGATCATCGGCTGGGATCTCATTCTTGAGTACGCGGTTGGCAACATCGCGGTCGCGATCGGCTGGGCCGGCTATTTCGACTCGTTTCTGCAGGGGCTTGGCCTCACGCTGCCGCGCTGGATCATGACCGACACCCTGACCGCCGTGCAGACCCACATGCCGGGAACGCCGCACCTGCTCGGCCTTCCCATCGTGTTCAATCTCCCCGCCGCCGTGATCGTCCTCTTCGTGACCTGGCTCCTGGTCATCGGGACCACCGAGACGGCATGGGTAAACACGCTGATGGTCTCCATCAAGATCGGGATCATCCTGCTGTTCATCGCGGTGGGCGTGAGCTTCGTCCACACCACGCAGTGGACCACGCCGTCGTTCGCACCGAACGGCATGAAGGGCATCGGCGCGGGCGCGGCGATCATTTTCTTCTCCTACATCGGATTCGACGCAGTCTCGACGGCGTCCGAGGAGGCGAAAAACCCGCAAAAAGACATTCCGTTCGGGATCATCACGTCGCTCATCATCTGCACCATTCTCTACGTCGCGATCGCCCTGGTGCTCACCGGCCTGATTCCGTGGGATCAGCTCAACGTTGCGGACCCGCTCGCCAAGGCCCTGAACTACGTCCATGCAGACTGGGCGGCCCTGTTCCTGGCCGTCGGCGCGGTGGCGGCGATGACGTCCGTGCTGCTGGTGTTCCAGCTCGGCCAAGCCCGGATCTTCATGTCCATGGCGCGGGACGGCCTCCTGCCGCCCTGGGCGGCGAGGATTCATCCCAAGTACAAGACGCCCCACATCACGACCATCGTGACGGGCATTTTCGTCGCGGTGTTCGCCGCCTTCGCTCCCATCGGCATCGTGCTCGAGCTGACGAACATCGGGACCCTGTTCGCGTTCATCCTGGTGGCCCTCGGCATCATCATCCTGCGCCGCACGGACCCGACCCGCGTCCGGCCATTCCGGACGCCGCTCGTGCCGTGGCTGCCGATCGTCTCGATCCTCTTCTGCATCTATTTGATCTACAACCTGCCGTTGCTAACGCAGCTGCGGTTCGTGGGATGGCTCCTGGTGGGATTCGGGATCTACTTCTTCTATGGCGCCCACCACAGCAAGGTGCGGCAGCGGTTGGGCAGCGGAGACTAGGGCCCGGGCGCGAGCGTCAGGGCGCCGAGGGCCGGGTCCACCGGACGGTGGGCCAGCGCCACGGGGTCGGACGCGATATTCGCGCGCAAGGCTATGAGCAGCGGGGAATCGGGGCGGAGGAGCCCGCCGCCCGTGGCGAGCGGCACCGGGCCTTCCCCTCTGAAGTGGGTCAACAGCGCGCGCACCAGGTCTCCCAGTGCCGCGGCACCCTCTCCAATGATCATCTGCGCTAGGCGCTCGCCCTCCTGGGCGGCGTTCAACACGTGCGGCGCGAGGCTCGCGACTTGGCCGGGATTCGCGGTGGCGGCCCAGCGCACCAGATCATCGAAATCCCGGTGCCCGAGAGCCGTGAGCAGCCGCGCGCCGAGCGTCGACCCCTCTCCACGTCCATCCCGCTGGGCACCGGCGGCGTTCAGGGCGCGCCGGCCCAGCCAGTACCCGCCCCCTTCATCTCCCATCTGCCAGCCATATCCCCCCGCACGATGCAGCCGGCCGCCGGGGTCGCGCGCGTAGGCGATCGACCCGGTGCCCGCCGAAATGAGCATGCCGGCCTCGGTCCCGAACGCCGATCGCAGGGCGGCCTCACCGTCCGAGACCACGCGGACCTCGTCGGCCAGGCCCGTCGCCATCAGTGCTTCCTGCAGCTCCTCTTGCTCGATGTCGCGTCCGGCGCCGGCGGCGCCGACCCCCAGCCAGCGGGCGGGAAGCTCGCGTGCCGCCTGCGACGCCGCGCGCCGGACCGTGTCGGCGATGATCGCGGCCGATTTCGCGCCGCTACCGGGGCGCATGGCCGAGGCGGGGCCGTCGACCCGGGCGAGAGTCTTGCCCGACGAATCCGCGAGGATGACCGTGGTATGGGAACCGCCGGCATCAACACCGATGAAGGCGGTTAGGCGGTTAGGCGGAT
>DATBBZ010000358.1:0-5415 GCA_036270745.1 Gemmatimonadales bacterium
GCGCCCGCATTGACCGGTTGGACGGTGAAGGTTGCGCCCAAGTCAGGCAAGGTGACCGTTATGGACCAGGGCCTGCTGATGGCCCGGGTGACGACCTTCGCGGGGTTGGGAGGCTCAAAGGGATCCCGGATCGGCTCTGCGTCCGGGTACAACTCCAGGCGCCACAGGCCCGGCTTCACCTTGTCGAGGAAATAGATCCCTTCGCCGCCGTAGCTCACGACCGGGGACGAGCCGTACCCGGCGATGCGCGTCAAGCCTGCAGGGTCAGGGGGCGTCGCGCGGGTGTCGCCGGCGTACAGAAACGCGTCCGGTGCCACCAGCTCGCCCAGGTTCTCCTGGTAGGAGACGTGGAAGTCCCCGAACCGGGTGTTGTTGGGATACGGCCCGTAACTCCCGAGACGCGGCAGGCGGTGCATCACTTCCGCTGCGATCACCGCACTCATCGCCTTCCGGGGTGTGTAGACCAGGTTCAGGTAGTGTGTCTGCCAGCCCAGGTTGCGCGCGGCGGTTTGCAGCATGTCGTAGGCGAACATCGCCGCGAATTGGGCCCCCACCTGCCGGAAGGTCCGCATCATCGCGGGATACATGTAGCCCGTGCGGGTGTCGGGGGCATCGAACTCGTAGACGATCCGGGGCAGGGGTGCGAGGTCGGGGTTCAGCATGTCCGGAAACGCGTCCACGCCGCGGATGTAGTTGCCCACCAGCTCGTGGCCCGAGTTCAGGCCCGTGGGATACCAGGCGAACGTGACGCCCTGGAGTTTCGATTTCCTGATCGCCTGGGTGATCCGGAAATCCTGACTGACATTGTAGAACACGAGCTTCTGGGAGCCGGTCGAGCGGACCGCGTCGGTGAGCGTATTGAAGTACGAGATCGATCCCCGGAGATCCTCCGGATGGTGCCAGGGCTCGTTCACCAGCTCGACGAAGAGAATCGCGGGCTCGTCCTTCAGCGCCACGCCCGTGTAGGGATTCACGTGGTTGAGGATCTGTTTCAGGTAGTTCACCTGCGCCGCGATGGCCGCCGGGTCGGTCCCCATTTTCGCCTTCGGATACTTCCGGCCGAATCCGGGGTCGGTGGTGTCCGCGAGTGCGTCGGGCCAGTTCGCCCCGTACAGCTGAATCGGCGAGAACAGCATGTAGATGCCGCGCTCTCTGGCCTTCGCGATCAGGTAGTCGAGGAGATCGAGGTGGTCGTTCTGGAGGAGATTGCCGCTCGAGTCGGACGACTCCCAATCCCCCCAGAATGTGAGACGGATGCCATCCCAGCCCATCCGGGCGAACTGGGCCATATCCTCGTCGATCATCTTCTTCCGGTCGCCGTGGACGTAGCCCGCGGCGCGGTAGTCGGACGCCGTGGTGATGACGTAGTTCGCGCCGAACAGTGCGACGTCCTGTTTCGTGTCTTTCCAACGGACCACACCGTGGCTGTCCAGGTACACGGCGCGGTTCGCCGGGCGCTGGGCGGCGACGCAAGGGGCAGCCCCCAGCACGAGGGCAAGCATCACATGGCGGCTCATCGGCCGAGTACCGGGATGGAAGGCAAGGTATTCCCCATAGAGTCGAACAGGGCGAGTGATCCACCGTCAAAGATGAACAAGCCGGAGACGGGAATCGCCTCCGGGTACCACCAGAGCACACCGGCTCCCTCACCTCCGGGCGTCGCGGCGACGACCTGTCCCAGGTCCGACAGGAACTGGGCCTGCCCGGTGGTCGATACCGGCCACGTCATCGCATCGGCGTGCGTGACCGATCCCTCCCACCCTCCGGCCCGCCATGGGTACGACGTCTCGACCACGACGATCGGCTTGGCGTACCGCGAGGCGGTCCCGCTCAAGTTCCGGCGCAGAGAATCGATGGTCCCGTGCCAGAACGGGTAGTAGCTGAGGCCGATCATGTCGTAAAGCACGCCGTACGCGTTCACATGATCAAAAAACCACTGTGTGGCCCCGAGGTTTCCGCCCTGCGAGTAGTGGAGCATGACCCGAACCGAATCGCCGGGAGCGAGCGAATCCCGGACCCCGCGGATCGCCGCCTTGAGGAGCCCGGTGAACTGGGTCCATTGCGTCAACGTGTCACCGGTGCCGGTCAGCTGGCCCAGAGGCCAGAGCATCCCGGCGTCCACCTCGTTACCGACCTGGACCACGTCCGGCAGGGCGACCTCATGTTTGAGCTGCGCCACGACGCTTGCGGTGTACCGCTCGACCTGCGCCGCGAGGGAGTCGTAGCCTAATGCGCTCCAGGCGGCGGGCGTGGTCTGATGCCCCGGGTCGGCCCACGTATCCGAGTAATGGAAGTCGAGAATAAGTCTGGCGCCCGCCGCCTTCACACGGGCCGCGAGGGCCAGCGTGTACGAGAGACTGTTGACCTGGACGTCCGAATCGTTGGGGTTGACGAAAATGCGCAGGCGGAACGTGTTCGCGCCGTGGGCCCTCAGAATGGCGATCGCGTCACGAACGCGCCCGCTGTCGCGAAACACGCCCCCCGCGTCCTCGACCCGCTTCAGCGCCGAGATGTCCGCACCGACGTAGGGCAAAGCCGGGATGGGTGTGGGGGAACTTGGGAGCAGGGGCGGCGTCTCTGGCTTGCCACACGCCGCGGCAGCACCCAGCGCGAGCAGCAACAGCCCTCGAGGTTTCACCGCGCTGGCGGGACCGCCGCAGGTGCGGGCACCGTCCGGACCGGAATCGCCAGCTGCGTACTCTTCCAGCTGCCGGCGGTCGCGGTCACCGTCAGAGTTGGCCCGATGGGCTTGATGAAGGCGAGGCCCCGACCATTCAGGACGGGCAGGGAATCGACCTGGTAGCGGCCATGGTAGCGCATGTCGGCGTTGTCCATCGCGATGAGCGTCCCACCGGTCACCGTCACGTGGACGACATTGTCCGCACCCGGTACCACGACGCCGGCGGAATCGACGATCCCATATCTCACCAGCGCGACATCCCCGGAACCGTTGGTCACGGTGTCTCGGTCGGCCGTGAGCCGGATGGCCGTACCCGCCGATGCAGTGTGGACTTCGTCGTGACAGGTGGTTTTCCCACTCCGGTCCTTGCCCACGGCCTTGAGCACGCCCGGCTGGTAGGCCACGTCCCACTCGAAGTGAAGATCAGAGGTCGTCGCCGCAACCACGGGGAGCGCATAGCTGTTCCAGCCGCCTGATGTCCCCTGGGCGGGGAACTCCTTCCGCTTTTCGCCCAGTGACTTGCCGTTCAGGAACAGCTCGACCGTGTTGCAGTTGGTGTAGACGAGCACCGGAATGATCTGCCCCTCACGCCCCGGCCAGGTCCAATGCGGCAAGAGGTGCAGCATCGGCGGATCGGTCCAGAGGCTCTGGTACAGGTAATACGAATCCTTGGGGTGATTCGTGATGTCCAGGGCTCCCGAGGGGAAACCCTTGAAGGGCCAGACCGCCTCGCCGAGGTAGTCCACGCCGGTCCACATGAAATTTCCGGCGAAGTAGTCGTGCAGGGTAATCCACCTCCACAGCCGCTCCGCCTGAATCATCCCGCTCGTGTAGTTGGCGTGCACTGCCGTCGAATCGTTTCCCAGCGACGGGCGGTCGTCGAAGCTCTCGAAGATCGTGCCGCTCTCGGTGCCAACCATTTTCCAGTCGGGATGATCGTGCCGGTCTTGATCGGCGAAAAGCTCCCGGCGCTCATGCCACCGGTCCACATAGTTGTACCCGACGATGTCCTCGGCCCCCAGAAAAGCCTCGAGGGCCGGGTGCCCGTCGGCCACGATCTGGTCATTCCCGGTAGTCACCGGCCGAGTCGGGTCGTCGCGATGGAAGATGTCGACCAGCGTGCGGAGCACCTGCACGCCGTCAGGCACGCTCTGCTCGCCGATTTCATTGCCGGCACTCCAGAGCACGATGGAAGGGTGATTCCGGTCGCGGTCGATGAAGTCGTCGAGATCCCGGGCGCTCCAGTCCGCGAAGTACTTGTGATAACCCTCCGGCACCTTTCCGAACGTCCACTCGTCGAACGCCTCGGCCATCACCAGAAAGCCCATGCGGTCGCAGAGATCGAGGAATTCGGGCGCGGGCGGGTTGTGCGACGTCCGAATGGCGTTCACGCCCATCGCCTTGAGCAGTCCCAGCCGGTATTCCCAGATGTGCTCGGGGACCGCGACGCCGACGGCGCCGCCGTCACCGTGCAGGTTCACACCCCGCATCTTCACTTGCTTCCCGTTCAGGAGAAATCCCTTGTCCGGGCTGTAAGCGATGTTGCGGATCCCGAAGGTGGTGTTTTGCACGTCTACGTTCTTGCCATCCTGCAGGACTTCGGAGCGCAGGGTGTAGAGCGCCGGCGCATCCACCGACCAGAGGGACGGCTTGGCGACGTCGATCACCTGACCCACGCGCTGGCTGGCACTCCCTGCCACGGTAAAGGTCGTCTCGGCGTGGGCCACTTCGACGCCTGCGGCCGAGAGCACCGTCGAGCGCAGCGTCTCCTGATGCGCCGTGGCGGTGGAGTTCTCGACGGACGTCAGGACGGTGACGGCGGCATGAGCAGAATCGGCCACCGGAGTCGTCAGGTAGACACCCCAGTGGGCGACATGGACCGGCGCCACGATCGTCATCCAGGTGTGGCGGTAGATCCCGCTCCCCGAGTACCAGCGGGAGTTGGGCTGATGGGAATTGTCCACCCGGACGGAGACGACGTTGACACCCGAGACCAGGTGGGGGGTCACGTCATAGGAGAACGAGCTGTAGCCGTAGGGGCGCTTTCCCAGGTAGAAGCCATTGATCCACACTTCCGAGTTCTGGTAGACCCCGTCGAAATCGAGCCAGACCTGCTTGCCGCCACTTCCGGTGGGCATCCGGAATGCTTTCCGGTACCAGCCGATCCCGGTGGGGAAGAACCCGCCCCGTCCGCCGGCGGGCGCGTTCTGCTCCGGCGCGCTTTCGATGCTCCAGTCGTGCGGCAGGTCGAGCCTTCGCCAGGTCCGATCATCGAACTTCGGCGCCTCGGCACCCTGCGGATCACCGAGCGTGAAGCGCCAGCCGGGGTCCATGGAGAGGCGCTGGCGTTGGGCGTTGGCCGATGAAGCCACCAACGACAGGAGCACGATGACGGCGAGCGCAGGTTTCATGAGAATCTCAGTGCGACCCGGTCGCGTTCAGGGAGTCGAGAACTGTAAATGCCGGAGCGAATGCGGGCGTCGCGGCGTGTGGGTGCACGTCGAGCATCATGATGGTGGCGGCCGGCTGGTTGTTGGCCGGCCACCCCGGCAGCCCGGTCACCTGGGGGTCCCCGGTCTTGATGAAGGCCGCGAAGTACGACTGCATGGTTTCCGAGACCGTCCAATCGTCGGCGGTCCAGGCATAGACGTGATTCGTCGCGAGGTTGCCGAGGGCGTATTCGATCTCGGCGGAGTGCACAGCGCCCTGATCGCCCCGGGAGCGCGTGTAGAGGT
>DATBBZ010000359.1:0-3240 GCA_036270745.1 Gemmatimonadales bacterium
GGCCGATCCTGCGGCTCGAGCGCGGGATGCCGCCGCGGCACGCCGGCGGGTGGAGGACGTGTACAGCCTGGACGCGATGGTCCGCGCCTACGAACGACTCTATCTCGAGCGGAACTGACCCGGGGTCAGGTACCGGGGACGCCCCACCACGTCATTCACGAACAAGTTCGCCACCTGCGTAGCCAGCGTCCCCCAATCATGGGCCTGCGCCACCGCTCTCCGCTGTTCAGCTCCCACGTCCGGATGTGCCAGCGCATCGGTGATCGCGGCGGACCACTCATCGAGCGTGGTCGCGAGACGAACCACCTTGTCGAATTCGAGCAGTGACCGGATGGGTGTACCCACCACCGGCCGTCCGGTCGCCAGATACTCGTGGAGTTTCATCGGATAGATGAACTTGGTGTAGCCGCTCTGCACGTAGTTGAGGAGGCAGACGTCTAGGTGCTGCATGTAGGCAGGTAGTTCGGTGACCGCCTTCGCCCCCAGGAAGAACACATTCGGCAGCTGCAGCAGCGTCGCGATCGTCTCGGCCTGGGCCGAGCCGGAGCGCACCGGCCCCACCAGCACCCAGGACCAGTCGGCATGCCGGCGGGCCAGCTTGAGGAACAGACCGAGATCGAGCTGGTCCTTGATCACGCCTACGTAGCCGATCCGCGGTCGCGGGATCCCGTCCATGTCTGCCGGCTGCGGTACCGGCGTGGCATAGGCCGGGTAGTCCACACCGTTGGGCACGAAGAGTGTGTGGGGATTCACGCCGCCCTTCTTCTCCAGCAGGGCGGGAGAATGCAGGACCACCTGGTCCACCGCTTCCAGCAAATGGCGCTCGCGTGCCGTGAGCGGCATCTCTTCCGCAGAGAATGTGTACTCGTCGTCGATGTGGTAGCAGGAGAAATCATATGACATGAGCCGGAGGGCGAACGCGAATTCCGGCCGCCAGATGTACAGCACGACCCGCCGCACGCCCCGCTGACGCAGCATCCGGACCGCGCGGCGGAGGTGGAGCCGGATCAGCAAGTTCCGGTAGATCGCCGGCCGCTCGCGGTAGAGGAAGTCCGGGGGCCACCGCAGAACGGTGAAATCCGGATGTCCCGGCAGCTCACCGATGCGCCACGGGGAACCCCCTTCCCAACTCCCCCGCCACCCTTGTGGCGGATCCATCCAGACGACGGGGAAGTGATCCGCCAGCCGGGTGAGGATGTGGTGGCGGGGCATCCAGGGCCCACCCCAGACGTCCGGGACGAGCGCGATCACGCCGACATCCTTGCCGGGGGGCCGCGGGGCGGCCCGGGGGAGGGGCAGGAACGGCAGGAACCGCCGTAGCAGGGCCTTGTCCTCGTCCTCGAACGCGATGAGCCAGGCCCCCAGCAGCGCGACCGGCAGGAGCACTGCGACGCCGGCGAAGTACGTGAAGAGGTGGTGGGCGACCCAGTACCGGTCGATCAGCCAGGTGCCCACCGCGAAGGGAATCAGGGCGGCGATGGGCCGAACCCACGCCTCGACCAGGTACTTGAGCGGGGACGCTCCGACTGAGCGGTGGACATACCAGGGCATCACGATCACGGACGAGACCAGAGAAGGCACCATGGTGCCGAGCGCGACCCCCGCGATGCCGAGGGGGCGCACCCAGTAGATGCTCAGCCCCAGGTTAAGCAATGCCTCCGCGATGTTGAAGGCGGCGTACTCCTTGTGCCGCGACAGGCCCATGAGGGCCGAGAGGGTCACCTGCGTGGCCGCGCTGAACGCGAGGGCGACGGTGAGGATCCGCAAAATTCTGCCGGCTTCCAGGCCGTACGCCGGACCCATCCAGAGATCGACGAAGCGCGCGCCCCGGAGGAGGAACGTGATGGCGATCGGGAGGATGAGGAGTGTCGAAAGCCGCGCGGCCCGTACGATCATTCCGGCGACCGCGCCGGGGTCCCGGGACTCGAGCGCGCTGGTGCGCGGGGTGAGCGTGGTCGAAATCCCGCGCACCAACGAGCGCGTGTAGTCGACCAGGTTGCCGGCGATCGCGAAATAGGTGATCAGGCCGATGGGCAGAAACGCCCCGATCACCACCGAGTCGCTGTACAGAATGAGCGAGCTCGAGAAGAGCAGCAGGGTGGAGTAGGCGCTGAAGGAGAAAATTTGACGGAACGCGCCCGGGTCCCACGCGGTCAGGCGGACCTTCAGCTCGGGATAGAGGCGCCGCGAGTACCAGAAACTGCCCAGGGAGCGCGCCAGCGAGACGCCGAACTGGATCACGGCGAGGGCGAGAATGCCGAATCCCAGCTTGAGCGCGAAGTAGATCCCCAGCACCCGCACCAGGCCGATGACGATTTCCATCGCGCCGTTCAGGTCGAAGCGCTCGAGCCCGATGACGACGCCGCCGTAGACCCCGCCGATCAGCGCCACGGCCACCGTCAGTCCGCCGATCATCACGACGACACGCGCGGTTCCGGTCTGGGCGGCCGTCATGTTGAAGTGCTGGACCACCGCGGCCGCGACCACGATGGTCACGAGGACGGCGACCAGGCCGAGCAGCGCGAAGATCCGGAGGGCCGTGGACGTGAGCCGGCTGGCCTGGGCATCATCGGCGTCAGTGTGGAACCGGGCGACGTACCTCGTCACCGCACCGCGGACCCCGAGGTCGAAGAGGCCGAGATATCCCACGAGGGATCCGAGGAGGACCCAGAGGCCGTAGGTGTTGTTGCCGAGGCTCTTCACCACGTACGGGGAGATGACGAACGTGGCAGCGACGTTGAAGAAGAACGCCCCCCAATTCCAGAGGACGTTCGCCATGCCGGAGCTCTCCGACTCGCGGCTTCTCGCGGGGGCGGGCGCGGTCATCGCTGCACCTGGCGGCCGCCCAGGTACAGCACGGCCTCACCGGAAAACGGTGCCCGCAACGTGACGGGGCTGCCGCCGCGCACGGCGGGTGCCGCCAATACCTGATTGCGGGTCGGGGAGAACCACTCCACGCGGAAGGGCCCCGGACTCGCGCCGAGGTCCACGGTCACGGTATCACCCTTGGGCAAATAGACCAGGAATTCGGCGTCCGCCCCGGTGGACGCGAGGCAATGCCCCGTGCCTGCCAGGTCGGGTCGGGGCCGCATCCGTTTCAGGTCTACGCGATTCGCATATGTCAGCGCATACCCAAGGGCCTTTCGCAGGAGCTCGTACCCCGGGTCGTCGCTCCGGTAGGTCGGGGCCACGCCCATTCCGGAGTCGGCCACCAGATACGGGTCCATCAGGATCGGATTC
>DATBBZ010000360.1:0-3748 GCA_036270745.1 Gemmatimonadales bacterium
ACCGGGATGCTCGCGCAGGCGAAGCACAACGGCTGGCCGACCGAAGGCTACGTGCGGCCGGAGCATCCGGTGCAACAGCGCTGCCTCGCAGAGGTGAGCCGCTGGACCGGCGTGCCGGAGAAACAGATCGGCGTGGCGGTGGACGGATGTGGGGTCGCGTGCTTTGCGATACCGGTCAGGAATATGGCATTGGCCTATGCACGACTTGCGGGAACGCGGAAGTCGGAACTCGGAACGCGGAACGAGGGCAGCGGGTTCCGCGTTCCGACTTCCGCAATCCGCGTTCTCGACGCCATGCTCCGCCACCCCGAGCTCATCGCCGGCGAGGGAAGGCCCTGCACCGAGATGATGCGTGCGCATCCCAACCGCGTCATCACCAAGATTGGCGCCGACGGGGTCTACTCCGCGCTGCTCGTCCAGGAGGGACTGGGGGTGTCGCTGAAGATCGAAGACGGACACGGCCCGGCTTCGATTCTGGCGATCGCCGCCATCCTCGAAGAGCTCGGACTCCGCCCCATGCCCGCCGCACTCCGTGAGAAGCAGATGACCAACTCCCGTGGCGAGACGGTCGGGAGTTTGCGTATTCGGGGCGGGCTTACGCGGAAATAGGATGACAACGCAGACAGCAGACGGCAGTACGTTTCCGACCGGTGGGGGCTCCGTACTCGATGTCCGGGCCATCGCCCTGGCACGCCTCGCCGCCGGGATCGCGAAGGGCGGAGAGGATCTCCTGCGGCAGCGCTTCCGGGCGGCCCAGGGCGCCGGAGTGCCGCACCGGTGGATCGAGGAGCTGCTCCTCCAGAGCTTCCTCAATGTGGGGTATCCCCTCACGCTGGCGGCCTTCGGCGTGTGGCGGGAGCTCGAGCCCAAGGTATCAGATGAAGGAGGAGAGCCCCTGGAGCACGCGAAGCACCAGGAGTGGCGGACCCGGGGCGAAGGGGCGGCGGGGGAGGTCTACGGCAGGACGTACCAGAAGCTGCTGACCAATCTTCGCGGGCTGCACCCGGCCATCGAGCATCTCGTGGTGACGGATGCGTATGGCAAGATCCTCGGGCGTCCGGGATTCGACTCGAAATGGCGGGAGCTGGCGACGCTGTCGGCGATCGCGATGCTGGAGGCGCCACGGCAAGTGCACGCGCATCTGCGTGGCGCGCTCAACGTGGGGTGGACGCGCGAACAGATCGACGCGCTGCTGGCCGTCCTCGAGCCCGATCTGGGCGCTGAACGTTCGCTGGCCGTCTGGCAGTTGTGGAGTCAAGTGAGGGAGAGGGGATTGTGAACGCGGAAGTTGGAACGCGGAACGCGGAACCGAAGGACCTGGTTCCACGCACCAAGACGTTCGCTGTGGACGTGGTGAAACTGACTCAGGAGTTGCCGCGAACCCGTGCGGGGGCGACCCTCGGTGACCAGCTTCTCCGGTGCGGTACATCGGTGGGGGCTAACTACCGCGCGGCGCGACGCGCCCGCTCGCGTCGCGAGTTCCTAGCCAAGCTCGGCATTGTGGAGGAGGAGGCAGATGAGGCCATTTTCTGGCTCGAGCTCCTGAGCGATTGCGGCTTGTTGGCATCAGACCGAGTCGCCACCCTGCGACGGGAAGCTAACGAGATCCTGTCGATCGTCGTGGCATCAATCCGCACCGCCCGAATGGCTCGTTCATCGGTTCCCCGTTCCGCATTCCGCGTTCCGCGTTCACCGTCTTCGCCGGTGCGTTCCTGATGTTCGTCGATCGAGTAACCATCGGCGTGGCCGCGGGCAACGGAGGAGCAGGGGCATGCTCCTTCCGGCGGGAAAAGTTTGTCCCGAAGGGCGGCCCCGATGGCGGCGACGGCGGGACGGGCGGCAGTGTCTTCGCCCGTGCCGACACCAACCTCGCCACCCTGCTCGACTACCGATATCACAACCAGTGGAAGGCGGAGCACGGGGTGCACGGCAAAGGGAAGAACATGTCCGGCAAGTCGGGCGCCGATCTGTACCTCCCCGTGCCCGCCGGCACTGAAATCCGCGACCTGGACTCGGGCGAGGTCCTGGGCGAGCTGGTGCTCCCCGGGGAGACCGTGTTGGTTGCCCGCGGCGGACGAGGGGGCCGCGGCAACCAGCACTTCGCGACGCCGACGCACCAGACGCCGCGCGAGTGGGAGCCCGGCACCTACGGCGAAGCCCGGAACCTCGAGCTGGTCCTGAAGCTCATCGCCGACGTCGGCCTGCTCGGCGAGCCGAACGCCGGGAAGAGCACGCTCCTCTCCGTCATCTCGGCCGCGCGCCCCAAGATCGCCGACTATCCCTTCACCACCCTCGAGCCCAACCTCGGCGTCGTGGGGCTGTCGAACAGCCGGTCGTTCGTGGTCGCCGATGTGCCGGGCATCATCGAGGGCGCGCACGCGGGGAAGGGGCTGGGATTGAGGTTTCTGCAACACGTCGAACGCACCCGCCTGGTCGCGGTGCTGGTACCCGCCGACAGTCCCGATCCGCAAGCGACCTATGAGCTGCTGCGGGGCGAAGCCGCGCGCTACTCGGAAGAGCTGGCCCGGAAGCCGCATCTCGTCGTGATCACGAAAATGGACCTTCTGCCGTCAGGGGATCCGCTACCCGTCATTCAGCCGCACGACGGCGCGCGTGTCTGCGCGATCTCGGCGGTGAGTCGAGCGGGGTTACCGGAGCTGCTGGAAACCCTGTGGCAGAGCTTGCGAGCAGTTCCGGCCACGACCTAGCCGCCACCCTCGCGCTGGCGCAGCTCCCCGGCATCGGCTCCCAACGCCTGCGGAAGCTCATCTCCGTGTTTGGCGGCGCCGAGGCCGCGCTCCGCGCGTCCCCGAATGGGCGCATCGATGATGGGCTGGCGATCCTCGAGCGTCTGGACCAGCTGGACGCCCGCGCGCTCCTCGCGAGTGACCCGGATTTCCCTGCGATCCTCGCTGAGATGTACGATCCGCCGGCGGTGCTCTACGTCTGGGGGGATCTCGCGCAGGCCCGCCGGCTGGCCGTGGCGTTCGTCGGGTCGCGCAACTGTACGGAGTACGGCATTGCCGCCACGCGCATGCTCGCCCGCGACGTGGCCGCGACCGGTCAGGTGACGATCGTGAGCGGCATGGCCCGCGGCATCGATACCGCGGCCCACCAGGCGGCCCTCGATGTCGGCGGTGGCTCCGTCGGCGTCCTGGGGAACGGGTTCGGCATCGTCTATCCCCCAGGCAACCAGGCACTGTATGACCGAATGCTCGAGCACGGATGCCTGATCACCGAGCTGCCACCCGACCAGCCCCCACACCCTGGTGCCTTCCCCAGACGGAATCGGCTGGTCTCCGGTCTCGCGCAAGCCACGGTGGTGGTCGAAGCCGCGGTGAAGTCCGGCGCACTGATCACCGCCGACTATGCGCTGGAGCAGGGACGCGCCGTGCTTGCCGTTCCCGGGCCGATCACGAGTCCCACGTCGGTCGGCTGCAACAAACTCATTCAGCAGGGCGCCAAGCCCGCACTCACGGCGGGCGACATTCTCGAGGAGATCGGGCTGCCGCGGGGAGACACGGCGGGCACACCGGGGGAGAAGGGAAACGGGGAGCGCGCGGGCGTGAGGGTCGAGCGCACTCCGCCCCCGGATCTCGATCCGGTGCAACAGTCACTGTGGGATGCCATGGGGCAGGAGCTTCGGCAGGTCGACGTGCTGGTGGCGGCCGGGGGAGGGGATGCGAGCCTCGTTCTCGCGGCGCTGACGGACTTGGAAATGCGGGGGATTGTGCGGCAGGAGGCGGGG
>DATBBZ010000361.1:0-3901 GCA_036270745.1 Gemmatimonadales bacterium
CGAGGCCGCGAATCAGCGCGCCGCCACCGGTCATGACGATACCGCGATCGACGATGTCGCTCGCCAGCTCGGGCGGCGTGATCTCGAGGGCGCGCCGCACCGCGTCGACGATTTGTTGAATCGGCTCCTGAATCGCTTCGCGGATCTCGCTCGAATGCACGCGCACGGTCTTCGGGATTCCCGACACCAGGTCACGTCCCTTCACTTCCATCTCCCGTTCTTCGCCGACCGGCGCGGCCGATCCGATCGTGATCTTCACTTGCTCGGCCGTGGGTTCACCGATGAGTAAGTTGTAATTCTTGCGCATGAACTGCACGATGGATGTGTCCAGCTCATCGCCGCCTGTTCGAATCGACGTGTCGCTCACGATGCCGGAGAGCGCGATCACCGCGATCTCGGTAGTGCCACCGCCGATGTCGATCACCATGTTGCCGGTGGGCGTCTCGACCGGCAGCCCGACGCCGATGGCAGCCGCCATCGGCTCGGCCACCATGTAAACCTCCTTCGCCCCGGCGGACTGCGCCGAATCCCGGACCGCCCGCTTCTCCACTTCGGTGATCCCGGATGGGACGCACACGATCACCTTGGGCTTCACGCGGAACAGGTGGCGGTCGATGATGGTCTTGAGGAAGAAGCGGAGCATCTTCTCGGTGACGTCGAAGTCGGCGATCACGCCGTCCTTCAGCGGACGCACCGCGAGAATGCCGTCGGGCGTGCGCCCGAGCATCCGCTTCGCTTCGAGTCCGATGCCCTTGATCTTGCCGGTCGCTTTCTCGATGGCGACCACCGAGGGCTCGTTCAGGACAATGCCCTCGCCCTTGACGTACACGAGCGTATTCGCCGTGCCGAGATCGACGGCGATCTCGTTCGCGGGGCTCCAGGCACCAATTTTCCAATTCGGCCAGCGTATGGGCACGGGCAGTCGGGGCAAAGGAAAAGGGGGGGCGCGAACTCCTGCGCCCCCAAGCTAACAAATGCCCTAACTGCAATCAATACTGAAGCTTGACGCTTTTCGCCTATTGACGACAGGGACCGTGCGGATCGCTCTGCCGGGGTCCGTCCACCACCGGCCGCTGGTCCAGGTTGGCGACCGCCACGGCGAAGTCCCGGGCCAGCGTCGCGACGCGAGCCAATACCGTGTAGTCGATATACTGGGCCTCGTCCGTTACCTGATGGTAGTCCGCGTGTTCCCCGCGCGACATCGCGAGCGCCGGGATGCCGTAGCGGGCATAGCTGTAGTGATCGGCCCGGCAGTAGTACTGGAGCGGATGCCCCGGCACGTCGAACTCATAGTTGAACGTGAAGGGCTGGGACTCCCCCGAGTTCACCTTCTCGAACAGCTCCCCGAACTGGGTCGACAGCCGCTTCGCCCCCACGACCTCCAGGTACCCGGGGCCACCCTTGGGCAAGTCGATCGCGTTCCCCCGGCCCACCATGTCCATGTCGATCTCGCCGACGATCGAGTCGCGGGGAACCGTAGGATGGTCGGTGAACCACGAGGAGCCCAGCAGTCCCCGCTCTTCGGCGGCGTGGGACACGATGAGGATGGACCGCCGGGGGTGGGGAGCGGCGCCCAGCGAGCGCGCCACGGCCATCAGGCCCACCGTGCCGCTGCCATCGTCGTCCGCTCCATTGTAGACCGAATCGGGACGGTCGCCGACGGCCTTCTTGAGAGAATCCCGTATCTCCTGCACCCGCGTCGCCTCGGCTGGAGTCACGGGGCGCAGGGGCGAATCCGCTCCCATGGGGCGCACGACGCGGTTGTACGCGTAGACCGAGTCGTGATCCACGGGCGCGCCCGTGAACCCCACGTGGTCGTGGTGTGCACTCATGGACACGTACTCGGCCTTGAGGGCGGGATCCGAGCCCGGGAGCACGGCGATGATGTTGCGCGCCGGATGGTCGAGCGGCTGCCGGAGCCAGCGCAGGGAGCCTGACACGCGGGGGCCTACCACCCCGGGCTTCGCCTTGACGCCGAACAAGGCCTGCGCGGAACGCGGCGTGATCAGGAACCGGGGCGGGAGCGGGGATTTGACCGGTGTCGTGTCCGTGGTGAGCCGGCCGGCCAGGATCTGCGGGATGAGATCGGGAGGCATGCGGTCGTACCCTGCCAGGACCAGCCCAGCCGCCTGCGCCATTCCGGTGTGCGCCGAGATCGGCTGAATCATTCCGAACATGGGGCGGAAGCTCTGGATCGAGTCCGGAACAGAAAAGATGACGACGCGTCCAGCCACCGCTGCCGAATCGGGCCAGGTCTCAGGCTGATCGATGGAGCCGCCGTAGACCGTCGGCACAGCGGCAAAGTCGTGGGTCACCGCGGGACCGAGCGGGAGCATGTTCTTCCCCACCGACCAGGCCTCGGCGCCGGCGCCCAGGGACACCGCGGGATCGGCGAAGATGCGAATGAACGGGACCACCTGGAAGTAGCCGCCATTCTCCCCGGCCGGCAGCCACCCCGCCGCCTTCAGCTCCGCAGCAACCCACTCCTGTCCCTTCCAGTCGCCGAGGGAGCCCGTCTGCCGGCCACCCATGGAGTCGGCGGCGAGCGCGAAGAGGTTGGCGCGGAGGGAATCGATGTTGAGAGGGGGAGCGGAGGTCGGAGCTCTTTGCGTCATCTGAGCTGCGGCAGGAAAAACGGCGAGCAGCAAAGCTGCCGTCAGGAGCTTACGCATGGCACTGCCCCTCCAAAGGAAGTGGTGAAGCGCATGACGGCGCAGCGGGAACGTATCCGGTGGCGTAAGTTCAAGCAATCCTTTAGCGTTCCCCACCTATGCGCGCCGTCCATCCCGCCGAGATCGCCGTCGTGGACCTCTCGCTCTGCGACCGCTGCGGTCTCTGCCTCCCCCTCTGCCCGCCCGAAGCCATCCATCTGGCCCTGGCCGATCTGGTGGTCGATCAAGGGACCTGTACGGGGTGCGAGAAGTGCATCGCACCCTGCCCCGTCGGGGCCCTGTCCATGGTCCCCCACCGCGCCGCCGCCTGATGCCTGACGTCGATATCCTCGTAGTCGGCGGGGGTCCCGCCGGCAGCGTGGCCGCCGCCGAGGCAAGGCGCGCGGCCCCCGAGGTTTCTGTGGTCCTGGTCGAACGGGACCGGGCCATCGGTGCCCCGGTGCGCTGCGCTGAGGGGGTCGGCGACGCAGGACTGCGCGAGTTCGCGGACCCGACCGGATCCTCCTGGGTCGCCCGCAAGATCACGAAAGTCATTTTCTGGGCTCCCGACGGCACGGAGGTGAAGGTCGCGGAACGGGAGGTCGGCTGGGTTCTGGACCGGACGCGGTTCGACGCCTTTCTCGCAGCGGAGGCCGTGGGCGAAGGCGCCGAGGTCCGCGTAGGGACCGAGGTCACGGGCATGCGGCGCGAAGGGGACCGGTGGGTCGTGGAGACCCGGGGCGCCAGAGGGTCGGAGACACTCCGGGCGCGGGTGGTGATCGGTGCGGACGGCGTGGAGACCATGGTGGGCCGCTGGGCGGGGCTCGACACGCGGGTGCCCTCCCGGGACATGGAATCCTGCGCCCAGTACGTCGTCCAGGGCATCGACTTCGACCCCGACGCCATCTATCTCCAGTTCGGGGACCAGGTGGCCCCGGGCGGGTATGCCTGGGTGTTTCCGAAGGGCGTCGGCGTCGCCAACGTCGGCCTCGGCATCGTGGCGCTCAAGGCCGACGGCCGCACGGCGCGCGGTTACCTCGATGACTGGATCGCGGCGCGGTATCCGGGCGGTGCCAGGACCGGGTACACGGTGGGCGGCGTGATCGTTCACGTCACCGTGAAACGGACCTTCGCGGATGGGACGCTCATCGCGGGTGATGCGGCCCACATGGTGAATCCCCTGTCGGGGGGCGGCATCGTGAACGCGATGAAGGCCGGCCGATTGGCGGGCCGGACCGCGACGGCCGCCA
>DATBBZ010000362.1:0-1832 GCA_036270745.1 Gemmatimonadales bacterium
GGCGCAGATGCCGCCGGTCAGGAGTTCGTGGTGCACGTCGCCGAAGCCCCGGGCTTCCAGACGTTTGGCAAGCGTTTCGGGATCGGGAAAATTGAGCACCGACTCTGGCAGGTAGGTATAGGCGTCCGTATGTTTCGACACCGCGCGGCCGATCAGGGGCAGAAGCCGCCGGAAGTAAAAGAGATAGGCCGCGCGGAAGGGTGCGAAGCGCGGCGTGGTGAATTCCAGAATGACCAGGCGGGACCCCGGCTTGAGCACCCGGTGGGCCTCGGCGAGCCCCCGGTCCAGATCCGCGAGATTGCGCACTCCGAAGCCCACCAGCGCGCCGTCGAATCCCGCATCAGGGAACGGCAGCTCCAGGGCGTCGGCGCCGACGGGGCGGACGGCCATGGCCTTGCCGCGTCCCCGCTCCAGCATGGGAATCACGAAATCGGCCCCGACCACCCGTCCACGGAACCCGGGGGCTGACGCCAGGGCCGCCGCGAGGTCGAGCGTGCCGGCGCAGAGGTCCAGGTAGAGTCCATCAGGGCGGCGCTGCCAGTCCAGCCGGGCCACGGCGCGGCGGCGCCAGCGGCGGTCGATGTTGAGGCTGAGCAGGTGATTGAGGAAGTCGTACCGGGGGGCGATCGCGGTGAAGGCCGCGCGAACGTAAGAGCGCTTGCCTTCTGCCCCCACCCCCGCGCGCATCACATCCGTCTGAGGAGGCGGCGCCATAGGCGCAAAAGATAGGCCGAACGACCTGACGGGCGCCAGCGACCAGGACGTGGTGCGCTGGGCTCGCGACGGACATGAGCCCGCCTTTCGCGAATTGGTCCACCGGTATGAACGGCCGGTGTTTTCGCTCATTTACCGCATGGTGCGCGACCGCGCGCTGGCCGAGGACCTGGCGCAGGAGACCTTCATCAAGGTCCTCAACGCCATCAAGAGCTACAAGCCCGAGTACAAGTTTTCGTCGTGGATTTTCAAGATCGCCAACAACGCGGCCATCGATCATTTGCGCCGCCGGCAGATCGACACCCTCTCCCTCGACGGCTCCCCCAGCGCCCGCTCGCCCGAGGAAATGCACGCGAGCGCACCCCAGCTCGGCGACCAGACCGAGAGCCCGCTCGACGAGGTCGAATCCCGCGAGCTCGGGGGCGCCATCGAACGCGCCATCGCCCGCCTGAGACCCGAGTACCGGTCGTGCATTCTGCTACGTCACGTAGAAGGCCATTCCTACGAGGAAATCGCCAAGATGCTTGACCTTCCTTTGGGCACGGTGAAGACGTATATCCATCGGGCGCGTAACGAGTTGCGGGTCTATTTGGAGGGCGCCCGGGAATGAAACCGGGATTTCGAAGCCCCCGTATGGAGACCGTATGAACGAGCGACTGCAGACCCATCTGACCCCGGAGGAAGTCGAGCTCTGGGCCACCGGCCTCCTGAGCGCGGCCCGCACATTCCATTTGACGGATTGTGCCGAGTGCCTCGCCCTGGCGGAGCGCGAGCGCAAGCTGCTGGTCGAGTTGGCGCAGCTGCAGCGATTCGCCCCCTCGGCGGAGTTCGCCGAGAAGGTGCTGGCTCAGGTCCGGATCCCGAGTCCGTCCGGGAGCCATTATCCAGGCTGAAAGCCTGGGCCCGATACAGCGCAGCGCTTGAAGCGCCATGCTTTGTCGGGCCCACTCTTTCAGAGTGGGAACGACGGAGTGCGGAAGTTCTGAAACCAGGACCCTAGGCCCGCACTTCCGCTCCCACCCCCACGCCCAAGAGCCGCGCGGCACTCCCCCCCCGCACCGCGATCTCTACCTCACCACCGCTCCCCGCGTACGCCACCAGCTGTCCCGGGTCGACAT
>DATBBZ010000363.1:0-3804 GCA_036270745.1 Gemmatimonadales bacterium
GACTGACGCGCGGCAGCGAGATCACCATCCGGCAGATCCTGTCGATGACCTCCGGGTACCAGGACTACTGGCCGCAGGATTACGTGATGCCGACCATGCTCGATTCCGCCACGGCGCGGCAGATCGTCGACCGGTGGGCGAAGATTCCCCTCGATTTCGATCCCGGCACCCGCTGGCAGTACAGCAACACGAATTACGTGATCGCGGGAATGATCGTCGAGAAGGTGAGCGGCATGCCTTTCTTCGAGTTTCTCCGCAGCCGCATCCTCAACCCGCTCGGCATCGAGAGCGTGAAGAACATCGACATGGGCCGCCTCCCGGATTCCGATCCGACGGGCTATCTCCGCTACGCCCTGGGTCCGGCGCGTCCGGCGCCGAAGGAAGGGAAGGGATGGCTCTTCGCCGCGGGCGAGCTGGCCATGACGCCCGGCGACCTGGCCAAGTGGGACATCGCCATGATGAACGAGAGTCTCCTGGCGCCGTCCTCGTACCGGATGATGGAGACCGAGGTGCTCCTCAAGAGTGGCACGGGCACTGGCTACGGACTCGGCGTGGACGTCGGGATGCAGAACGGTCACCGCGCCATTTCCCACGGCGGCGAAGTGTCAGGCTTCACGGCGCAGAATGTGGTGTTCCCGGATGACCATGCGGCCATCGTGGTGCTTACCAACCAGGACGCGGCCGCGGCGGGGGGCGCCATCGCCCGGCAGATCAGCGCCCGTCTCTTCACTACCGAGGACGCTTCGGCTCACACCCACGAGGCGCAGGCGCAGCAGATCTTCGAAGGCCTGCAAAAGGGAACGATCGACCGCTCGCTCTTCACCACGGATGCCAACTTCTATTTCAACGCCCAGGCCCTCGCCGATTTCTCGTCGAGCCTGGGTCCCCTCGGCACACCCACGGCGTTCGTGCAGGTGAGCCGTTCGTTGCGAGGGGGGATGGTGCTCCGGGTATATCAGGTCCGGTTCACCCAGGGGCGGAGTGTGCGGGCGTGGACCTTCGAGATGCCGGACGGGAAACTCGAGCAGTACCAAGTAGCAAGTAACTAAGGGGCTAAGACGCTAAGACGCTAAGACGCTAAGACGCTAAGACGCTAAGTCGCTGAGGCGCTAAGGCGCCAAGGCGAGCGCACGTACTCGCGCCCGCCAGGCGGCGTCCAAGTTGTCCCGCGGGACTTCGATGGCACGGGCTGCGGCGTCGAGCACTGCCTTGTCATCACGGCCGGCATCGGCCAAGGCCGTGATTCCGGCGAGCCCGCTCTTTCGGTAGACCATTTCACAGAGCACGGCGAAGCCGTCGTATCCCACGTCGAGCGAGCCCTCGCGCTGTGGTGAGTCAGCCATGATCTGCTCGAGCGTGAGCTGCGGGTGGTCGTCGAGGTAGCGGCTCAGTGCCGGGATGAGCTGGCGGAAGCGGAGCCCGGCGGATCCCCCGGTCCACGTCGCCAGCCCCTCATTCACCAATCGTCCGGGATGATGCGTGCTGGTGAACGGTATCAGTACCAGGTGCGCCAGCTCGTGACGGTAATCCTCCCCGCTCGCGGAGGATCCTACGAACACAATCTTGTGCTGGGTATCTGCAAGGCCCCAGGTGGTGTCGGGAGCGGGGATGAAATCGAGTCCCATCGCGCGCTGCGTGTCCTTGGGGTTGGCGGTGAAGTAGTACCCGATGGCGGCGGGGGGATCGAGGGACCAGGCGCCGGCAAGCGAATCGACGAACTTTGCGGATCCTTCCGCCCGGGCCCGAATGAAGGGATACGATGCCGGGAAGACGAACGTGATCCGCCCGATGCGCTCGTGCCGCCAACTCCGCGTCTCCCTGGGCAGCGCATTTGCCAGGACCCACCGCCCGTGTTCGCGGACCGCGTAGGTCCGGTATAGGGCCAGTGGACGGTAGGCAGTTCCGGAATCTCCGGTCGCTCCCACGAGCGTGCGAATGAGATAGGTGCTGTCCATGCCGGCGGCCGGCTCGAGATTGACGACCGTGAACATTGTGAAGCCCATGTAGACCTGGCTGCAGAGCAGGTCACCACCTGATGCCCGCTCCGCTTCGGACCAGGACGGTGATGGGTTTGCGCAGGATGGGCGACTGCGGAGGTACTCAGACCACCGGTCGAAGATCTCCTCGTTCGGCGCGGAGCTGGTGTCGACGCCGAAACCGACCGCGACGTGGACGGTCGGTCCGGTCTGCCCGACCAGGGTGACGGCACTCAAAAACAGTGTGCCGGCAAGGGAGGCGGTTCCGGTCTTCATATTGTACAAACTAGCCCGCGCCTTGCGGCTGGCAGGCTCGATCCGTATATGGTGTGGGCCCAATCACATAGAAACTGATGCCAAAAGCTCGTCGTCCCGCCAAACCCCGGGTCCGCCGCTCACCCAGGGTCTCGCACCTCGCTCACCGTCAACGGGCCCTCCTGCGCCTGTCGACGGGGATCGCGGGCGCGCACGACGAAGCCGGCATCTTCGACGCCGTCGTCAACGGACTCCACGACGAAGCCCTCGGGTACAACTTCCTCGCCCTCTTCATGCTCGATCCCGCGACGCAAGAGCGCGTGATGCGGTCGTCGGTCGGCTGGTCGGGGGACCCCAACCTCCGCGTTGCGCCCGGCGCGGGACTCTCGTCGCGCGCCATCACCGACGGCAAGCTGCACTACACGCCCGACGTCACGCGAGAGCGCAACTACGTCGCGTCCCTGTCCTCCGGCTCCGAGGTGGACGTTCCGCTGAAAGTGGACGGTGTCACCCTCGGCGTGCTGGTGGTCGAGAGCAGTGAGCCGAACGCGTTCGATGCCGAGGACTTCGACATCCTGGCCGCCGCCATGGATCAAGCCGGGATCGCGCTCGCCCGCGTGCGCCTCCTGGCCGAGGAGCGGCGCCGGGCCGACGAGCATGCGGCCCTCTTCGATTCGATGGCCGCCCTCGCCGGGGACCTCGAGCTCTCCCGCGTGCTCCAGGTGGTGCTCGACCGCGCCGTCGCCCTCCTCAACAGCACCGGCGGGGAGGTCGCGATCTTCGACGCGCAGACGCAGGAGCTGGTCGTCTCCGCCAGCGCCAACATCGGGAAGGACTCGACCGGCACGCGCCTCAAGATCGGGGAGGGGGCGATGGGGCACGTGGCCCGCACCCTCGAGCCGATCATCATCCCCTCGTACCACGAATGGCTGGGCCAGTCGGCCCAATATGAGGACTGGGTGGTCCATTCCGTGATGGCGGCCCCGCTCCTGATCGGCAAGCGGCTGGTCGGCGCCATCGCGCAAATCCACTCGGATCCCAAGCGGGTCTTCGACAATGAAGACCTGCGCCTGCTCAACCTGTTCGCTCCGCAGATCGCCGTCGCCATCGAGAATGCCCGCCTCTACACTGAATCGCAGCGCCAGAAGCAGTACTTCTCCGAGCTGGTGGACAACAGCCCGGTGGCCATCGTCACGCTCGACACACACAAGACGGTGCGGAGCTGCAATCCGGCGTTCGAGCGCCTGTTCGGCTACACCCAGCCGGAGGCAGTGGGACAGGTCCTCGACGACTTGATCACCACCGAAGCCACCCGCCGTGAGGCCGAGGCGTACACGCGGGAGGCGCTCGACCGGCCCATTGCCGGTATCGGACAGCGGCGCCGGAAGGACGGGACATTGGTGGACGTCGAAGTCCTGGGCGTGCCGGTGATCGTGGATGGTGAGCACGTCGGTCCCATGGCGCTCTACCACGACATCACCGAGCTCCTGCGGGCCCGCCAGGACGCGGAGGCGGCGAACCGGGCGAAGAGTCAGTTCCTGGCGAACATGAGCCATGAGCTGCGGACGCCGCT
>DATBBZ010000364.1:0-2560 GCA_036270745.1 Gemmatimonadales bacterium
CTCGATCGGTGGACAAGCGCCGGGCCGCGTCGGCGACATTACCCCGGGCTGCCGAGAGCGCCCGGGTGATCAGGGACTGTTCGTACCGGTCCAGGGCGTCCGTGAGGGCCACATCTTCCCACCCCGCCGTGGCCGCGGTCGCCGCCGCGACTCCGTCGCGGGGGAGGACCCTGGTGACGTCCTCGGCCGTGATCCCGGCGGTGCCGGAGAGGATCGCCAGACGTTCCACGGAATTCGCGAGCTCGCGGACGTTGCCGGGCCAGGGGTACGTGGCAAGTAGCTGGACGGCGCCCGAGTCGAGCTTCACGACCCGGCCCAGGCGGGCGGCCTGGCGTTGAGCGAAATGCGACACGAGCGCCGGGACGTCTCCAGCGCGCTCGCGGAGAGGGGGGATGTGCACGGGAATCACGTTGAGACGGAAGAGCAGGTCGTCCCGGAAATGACCGTCCCGCACCGCCCGGCCGAGGTCCTTGTTGGTGGCCGCGATGACGCGGACGTTCACGGTGATCGGCTTTTCGCCGCCAATCCGCTCGATGACGCCGGTCTCGAGTACCCGCAGCAGTTTGGCCTGCGCTTCGCCTCCGAGGTCGCCGACTTCGTCCAGAAACAGCGTGCCGCCATCCGCCAGCTCGAAGCGTCCCAGCCGGCGCTCGGTGGCGCCGGTGAACGCGCCCCGCTCGTGGCCGAACATCTCGGATTCCACCAGGTCTTTGGGAAGCGCGGCGCTGTTGACGGTGACGAACGGTCGGGTGGACCGTCCGCTCTGGCGGTGAATGGCCGACGCGACGAGCTCCTTGCCGGTGCCGGACTCGCCCGTGACGAGAACCCGCGCCTCCGTCGGCGCGATGCGCGCGATGAGGCTCCGCAGCTCCTCCATGGCGGGTGACGACCCCACCAGCGGATCACTTTGCCCCAATGCCTCCCGCAGCCGCCGGTTCTCTGCCAGCGTGCGTGCCAGCTCGAGAGCCCCGCGCACCGCGACCAGCACTCCCTCGGGCGTCAGGGGTTTCTCGAGAAACTGGAAGGCGCCGAGCTTGGTGGCCCGCACGGCGTCGGCCAGGGACGCCTTTCCGCTCATCATCACGACCGGGATGTCCGGCAGACGCTGCTTCAACCGCTCGAGGGTGGCGAGGCCGTCCAGCTCCCCCGGCATCATGAGGTCCAACATGATGACGTCGGGGGGCGTGTCCTGAATGGCAGCCAACCCGGCGGCGCCGTTTGGGGCCTCGAGGGTTTCGAATCCCTCGCCTTGCAGCAACGCCCCAACCATCCGGCGGATGTTCGCCTCGTCGTCGATGAGCAGAACCCGTGAACTCATGATGGGAACGCGATGGTGAAGGTGGCGCCCCCGCCGGGCGTGTCGCCGATCGACACGCTGCCGCCGTGGGCTTCGACGGTCTGCCGGACCAGGGCCAGACCGAGCCCGGTGCCGTCCGCCTTGGTCGTGAAATACGGCTCAAAGAGCCGGGACTTGAGCTCGGCGGGCACGCCGGGTCCGTGGTCCGCGATGGTGACCGAACAGCCACCCGCTCCGACCGGGAGGACGGCGACGTCGATCCGGCCGGTGCCCCCCATGGCCTCGGACGCGTTGCGGAGCAGATTCGCGAACGCGCGCCTCAGAGGCTCGTAATATCCCGAGAGCACCCGTCGCCCGGTGGCCCCCCCGGAGACCCGCACGGTCACGCCGTTGGGCACGC
The DNA here is from genome assembly GCA_036270745.1 of Gemmatimonadales bacterium. Lineage (GTDB taxonomy): Bacteria > Gemmatimonadota > Gemmatimonadetes > Gemmatimonadales > GWC2-71-9 > 40CM-2-70-7. The sequence continues at coordinate 1,698 of DATBBZ010000364.1, forward strand.
CCGTTTTCCCCAGCTCTTCCAGCAACTCGACCAGATCCACGTCGCTCCGCGGACCCTCGGGGAGCCGGCCGAACTCGGCGAACTCCCGTGCGAGTCGCTCCAGCCGGTTGGTCTCGGCGCCCATGACCTCGACGGCGGTGGCGGTGCGGCCATTGGCGGCGCCGCTCGACGCACCGGCGAGTGACCGCTCGAGCTGATCGACGGCGATGCGCATGGACGTGAGGGGATTCTTGATCTCGTGCGCCACCCGGCGGGCGACCTCGCGGAACGCCCGGAGCCGCTCCGATTCGAGCTCCCGTTCCCGCCCCGTTTCGAGCGCCGCCGCCAACTCGCGCACGGCCTGGCGCAGCGCCTCGAACTCCGGCGCGCCCCGCTGCGGAGCGCCGCCCGGGAGCGGCTCCCGTCGGCGGATCAGCCGGGTCCACCCCACCAGCTCGTCGATCGGGCGGGAGAGCTGCCGAGAGAGATGTCCGGCGACCCGGACCGCCACGAAGAGCAGGACCGCGCCGAGCACGATGATGACGGCGGCGAATCCGGCGGACGAATAGTTGCGGAGGGTCTGCGCGCGCTGCGCGAGGGTGAGCGACGCGGAGATCTGGTCCAGGTGCTGATCCATGGCGCGGCGTTCGCGGGGCGCGAGCCGGGTGGTGTCCACCGTCTTGAGCATGGTGCGCGCGGAAGTCGCCACTTCCTCCAGCGAGGCCCGGGCTCCCGCCATCGGTCCCGAGGCCCGGACGCTGAGCACGAGTCCGGTCACCGCCATGGCGGTGGGGATGGCCGTCATCGCCACGAGGATCGCGAAGATCCGGCGGCGGAAGGGGAGTGGCATATTGGTGAAGCAATCTATGGAGTTGGCTGGGGTG
>DATBBZ010000365.1:0-8237 GCA_036270745.1 Gemmatimonadales bacterium
TTGGAAAACGCTCTTCGACGGGATCGCGCAGGTGCTCGCGAGTCCCGCCAACAAGGGCGAGTTCTATCTCACCGATGCGTTTCAGTACATGGTGGACCGGGGCAAGAAGATCCTGACCGCGGAGGTGCAGGGGTGGTACGACTGCGGGAAGGTGGACACGCTGCTCGAGACCAACGCCCACGTGCTGAAGACTGGCCGGGCCCGGAAGCCCGCGATTCCGGCGGGCGTCACCATCCGGGAGCCCGTGTACATCGAAGACGGCGTGACACTCAAGGATTCGGTCATCGGGCCCAATGTGTCCCTGGGAGCCGGGAGCGTCGTCGAGCGCTCGACCCTCGAGAACAGCATCGTGGGCCGCCGCGTGCGGGTGGCCGACTGCACGATCTCAGGCTCGGTGGTGGGGAACGACCAGGTGCTCCATCACTCGAAGCTCCTGGGCATGGTCGCGTCGGGAGGCGAGGTTGCTAAGGCTCGGTAGCGGCTACTGGAACTTCGCGATTGCCTTGCGCAGGTCGGCTATTTCGAAGGGCTTCTGCAGGAATCCGTCAGCCCGGTTCTCGATCCCCTTCACCACCTCGTGATCCGGCGAATAGCCCGAGGACACGAGCACTTTGACAGTGGGCTGAGTGGCCTTGAGCAGCTCGAGGATCCCCGCCCCCCCTCCCGGCAGCACCAGATCGAGAATCACGAGCTTGACGGGGGGCCGCGCGGCCTGGAGCGCGTTCAAGGCCGTCGGGCCATCCTCGGCCTCGAGCACCTGATGGCCGAACCGGGTGAGGGCCCGCTTCAGCGATGACCGCACGATGGCTTCGTCGTCCACCACCAGAATCACCATTCCCGGCGCCGCCGGCGCGGCGGCCGCCGGTGTCGGGCGCGCCGGCTCGGGCTCGGGGGCGGTGCTGCGGGGGATGAGGAGATCCACGGTGGTGCCGCGGCCGAGCGCGCTGGCGATGCGGATCGCGCCGTGGTGGTCCCGGATGACACCGTAGACGGCGGCGAGGCCCAGCCCGGCGGCCTGATGCATCGGCTTGGTGCTGAAGAACGGCTCGAGGACCCGCTCGACCGTGGTCGCGTCCATCCCCACCCCGGTGTCGGTCACGGAAATCCGCACGTAGGAGCCCGGGGCGGTATCGGGCCAGTGGGGATCCCGCTCGACGGTCTCCCTTCCCGCCGCGATGGTGACCTGACCTGAGGCTTGATCCCGCATCGCGTCCCGCGCATTGAGGACGAGCTGGTAGATGGCATGGGCCAGCTGATCGGGATCGGCGTGCACCGGGGGCAGTCCGGGATCGCCGTCGACGGCGATCTGGACGGTGGCGGGGAGCGCCGCGCGGGCGAGGAGTGCGACGCGGTCGAGCACCTCGCGGGTGGCGGTGGGCCGGAGGATCAGGTCCCCCGACTTGGTGAAGCGCAGGAGCTCCTTGGTGAGATCGCGCCCCCGGCGGGCGGCGGCGAGGATTTCGTCCACCGCCTGAAGGCCCGCCTCGTTCGTTTCGGTGCGGAGCAGCGAGGCGTGGGTCATCACGCCGCCCATGAGGTTGTTGAACTGGTGGGCGATGCCCCCGGCGAAGCGGGCCAGCCCATCCAGCCGCTCGTTCTGCACCTGGCGGCGCTCGAGGGCCCGGCGCTCGGTCCGGTCGTGGAGGATGACCTGCACCAGCGGCCCCCCCCCGCCGGGCATGTCGACCCGGGCCAGCGTGACTTCGAGCTCGAGCTCCGCCCCGTCCGCTTTCCGGATGCGTTCGACGTGACTGACCGATCCCTCCGTGGCCGCCTGCAGGGGCGAGAGGAGCCAGCCGTCCCCCCGCCCCGGGGCGAGCAGGTGCGCCAGGAGCTTGCCGCGGACTTCATCCAGCGGCCGGCCGAGCAGGGCGAGGAGCCGGGGGTTGGCGTCGTACACTCGGCCATCGGTATCGAGCGCGGCGATGGGGTCACCGGCGCCGACGAAGAGCGCCCGGAACCTGGCCTCGGATTCCGCGACGTGCCGGCGCTCCTGGTCCGCGATGCGGGAGCCGATGATGCTCGCGACCCCGGAGCTGAAGAGGAGGATGAGCGCACCTTCGTCCACGAAGGGGGCAGGCAGGGCGCGGTCCGGAATCGCCATGAGGGTGGCGTACTCGATGAGGAACGCGGAGGCGGCGAAGGCCGCCTGCCAGGGCCAGGACCAGGGGATGAAGAGCGAGACACCGAGCACGATGGCCGGCAGAATGCCCGCGACTTCCCATATGCGGGCGGGGAGGATCAGGCCGCTCAAGCAGCCAGCGAGCGCCAGGGACAACCCCAGGGTGAGGGCCAGCATGCGCAGGGTGCGGGTGGACCGGGCCGGCGTCGCCACCCAGGCGATGAGGATGGCCAGAACCAGCGTGCCGACGCGGACGGCGAGGAGCCGGGCGTAGGCCGGGGGGGCGACGGAGAGGGACAGGTATTGCCGGAGGGCCAGGGCGATGGCCACCACCACCGCGATGGCCCGGATGGGGCGGGAGTAGGCCTGCGGCGGGCGGCTCACGGCGTCATAGTAGGGCGGTTTGTGAGGAAGTGCCAGACGCCCTTGCCTCCGGAAGGAACCTGTATTAATTACTCACCGTTCAGTTATTAATGTCTCCACCCGAGAAGAGTCCCATGAAGCCCCGTTGGCAGCGTCGCAAAGAAGCCCGCCCGGATGAAATCGTGACCGCCGCCTTGCAGGTGTTCGCGCAGCACGGGTTCGCGGCCGCCCGGCTCGACGACGTCGCCAGTCTGGCCGGCGTCACCAAGGGCACCATCTACCTCTACTTCGAGAGCAAGGAAGACCTCTTCCAGGAGGTCATCCGTCAGACCGTCGTCCCCATCCTGGCGCGCGCCGAGCAGGAGGTGCGGGAGTGGCGGGGAACGTCCGCGGATCTCCTGGGCCACATGCTGCGGGGCTGGTGGACGTCGGTCGGGAAGGGGTCACTCGCCGGCGTCGTGAAGTTGATCGTCGCCGAGGCGACGAACTTTCCTGACCTCACGCGGTTTTACTACAAGGAAGTGATCCGCCGCGGTCATCTCCTTTTCGCCCAGGTCATTCAGCGGGGAGTCGACGCGGGCGAGTTCCGCTCGGTCGACGTGATGCTCACGGTCCGGCTGGTCATCGCGCCCATGCTGATGGCGGTGGTCCACAGTCAGTCTCTCTACCGGTGCATCCGCGAGCCCTTCGACGGCGACCGGTACGTGGAAGCGCACCTCGACATGCTGCTGCGCGGGCTGGCCCGCGCGCCCATTGGGGAATTGAATCATGCGTAATCGCTGGATCCTGGCGCTCGCCGCCCTTTTCGCCCCGGCGTCGCTGGTCGCGCAGACCAGGCTCGCGCTGAGCTTCGGCGACGCCGTGAAGCTTGCGACGGGGCAGGCCGCGCCCGTACAACTCTCGAGTCTGACCACCGACGAGGCCCGTGCGCGGGTGCGCCAGGCCCGATCCTCCTATCTGCCCGGCCTCACCGCCGGCGGCGCCTGGGTGAACCGCGACTACGATCTCCCTGCCCTGGGTTTGCCGTTCCCGAAGAACAGCCCGATCCAGCTGCCGACGATCGCCGGGCCCTTCACCGCGTACGACGCCCGGCTGACCTTCACGCAGACGCTCCTCGATCTCTCGAGCGTCAAGCGGGTGCGCGCCAGCGAGGCACAAGTGCAGGGCACGCTCGCGGCGAGTGATGCGACCACCGAAATCGCAGCCCAGGTGGCGGCCCTCGCCTACCTCCGCGCCGCCCGTGCCCAGGCCTCCATCTCGGCCCGTCAGGCGGACTCTGGGATAGCCGCGGAAGTCCTGTCCCTCGCCCAGGCCCAGCTCCAGGCCGGCGTCTCAGGCACGCTCGACGTGACCCGGGCCAAGACCCAGGTCGCGGTCGCGGCGGGAGCGCTCGTGGTGGCGCGGAATCAGTACGACCAGGCCCGCATCGCGCTGGCCCGCGCCCTCGGGGTCGACCCGGTGACGTCGGTCATCACGCTGAATGACACGCTCACCTCCGCGCTGGGCGTCGCCTCCGTTCCCGGCGATCAGGACGGCGCCGTGGCGCAGGCGCTCAATGCCCGCCCCGAGCTGAAGGTGGAGCAGGCCCGCGGCAATGCGGCGGTGGTGTCGAAGTCGGCCATCCAGAGCGAGCTCCTGCCCCGCGTCGGATTCGAAGCCGACTACGGGTTTTCGGGGCTCACGCTGGGGTCGTCGCGCGCGACGCGGCAGTTTGCGGTGGCCGTGAGCATCCCGCTCCTCGACGGCTTCCGCCGTGAGGGTCGGGCCGCCGAACAGGACGCGGTGATTCAGGAGTCGCAGGTGCGCCAGCACGATCTCCGGCAGCAGATCGCCGCCGACGTCGCCGGCGCGCTCCTTGACCTCCACTCGGCGGAGGCGCAGGAAGCGATCGCGGCCCAGCAGTTGTCGCTCGCGGCCGACGAGCTGTCGCAGGCGGAAAAGCGGTTCAAGGCCGGCGTCGCCGGCAACATTGAAGTCATCGATGCGCAAGCCTCGATGGTGAAGGCGCGGGACGCGGTGATCGACGCGCGGTACGGCGCGGCGGCGGCGCGGGTGGCACTCGCCCGGGCGGCGGGCGCGGCACGGACGCTTCATTAAAAGGGAAAGACGAATGGCAACCACCGTAGAACGGAACTCGACGTCGACGACCGAAAATGGAGCCCCGATGGGCGGAGCTTCCATCACTCCTGCGCCGGAGCAGTCCGGCGGGGGCCGGAAACGCATCGTGCTGATCGTGGTCGGACTGGGCCTCGCCTTCATGCTCTTCACGGGCGCCCGGCGCTTCATCTTCAACCTCAGCCACGTGACCAGTGACAACGCGCAGGTCGACGGCCACGTGGTCCCGATCCTGCCGAAGGTGGGCGGCTTTGTCGCGTCGGTGCGGGTCCAGGAGAACACTCTGGTGAAAGCCGGGGACGTCCTGGTCTCACTCGACGATCGCGACTATCAGGCCCGGCTCCAGCAGACGCAGGCCGACCTCGCGGTCGCCCTGGCCAGTGTCTCGTCGCCGGCCCGTGTGGGGCAGGCCGAGGCGCAGGTGAACCAGGCCCAGGCGAATGCGGAGAAGGCCCGCTCGGACCTGGACCGCATTCGCCCCCTCGCAGCCCAGGGCATCGTCTCGTCCCAGCAGCTCGACGCCGCGGAGGCGGCGGCGCGTGGGGCCGATGCAGGACTCGCCGCAGCGCAGGCCGCGCTGGCCGGTGCCGACGGCCGGGTGGCGGCGGCTCGTGCGTCGCGGGATCAGGCGGCGCTGCAGCTCTCGTACGCCCAGGTCACCGCGCCCGTGTCGGGGATCGTCAGCAAGAAGAACGTTGAAGTGGGCCAGCTGGTGCAGCCGGGCGAGCCCCTGATGAGCGTGGTGCCCATGGACGACATCTGGGTCACGGCGAACCTGAAGGAGACTGAGGTCGCGGACGTGAAGGCCGGGGACACCGTGGACGTCACCGCGGACGCGTATGCTGGCAAGCACTTCTCGTGCTCGACCCAGAGCATTTCGCCGGCCACGGGGGCGAGGTTTTCGCTCCTGCCACCCGACAACGCCACCGGGAACTTCACGAAGGTGGTCCAGCGGGTGCCGGTCCGGATCGCCTGCGCCCAGAGCACGGACCCGACCACGCTGCTGCGCCCCGGGATGAGCGTCGTCGTCGTCATCAAGACGAAGTAAGAGGAGCGTTTCGTGGCTACCGCTGTCGCGGCGATCCCCGGCGGGCTTTCTGCGTATGAGGCCCGGCGCTACCGGTTCCGCTATCTCATCGCGGTGACGGTCTCGATGGCCACGGTGCTGGAGCTGCTCGACACCAGCATCGTGAACGTCGCGATCCCGCATATGATGGGGAACCTGGGCGCCACCCTGGACGAGATCGCCTGGGTGTCGACCGGTTACATCGTCGCCAACGTCATCGTGCTGCCCATCACCGGGTGGCTCTCGGCGTACTTCGGCCGGCGGCGCTACTTCGCCGGCTCGATCGCCATTTTTACCATCGCGTCGTTCCTGTGCGGTAATTCAGGGTCGCTCACCGCGTTGATCTTCTGGCGGATTGTCCAGGGATTGGGCGGGGGCGCACTCCTGTCGACCTCGCAGGCCATCCTATATGAGGAGTTTCCGAAATCCGAGTACGGGACGGCGATGGCCATCTTCGGCATCGGCGTGATGGTGGGTCCGGCGCTGGGCCCCACGCTGGGCGGCTACATCGTGGACGCCTACGGTTGGCCGTGGATCTTCTACATCAATATCCCCATCGGCCTGCTGGCCTTCTTCATGACCCTGTCGTTGATCCGGGACTCCGAGCACGCCGTGAAGGTCGAGAAAATCGACTACTGGGGCCTGATCCTGCTCGCCGCCGGCATCGGCACGCTTCAGACCATGCTCGAGAAGGGGGAGCGCCAGGACTGGTTCCAGTCGCGGCAGATCATCTCGCTGGCGGTGATCAGTGTCGTCTCGCTCGTCGCGTTCGTCTGGCACGAGCTCAAGACCGACCACCCGGTCGTCGATCTCCGAATAGCGAAGAGCAAACAGCTCACGGCCGGAGTGGTCTTCGGCATGGGTCTGGGGATCTGTCTCTACGCCACGGTGTTCGTCATTCCGGTCTACATGCAGAGCCTGTTGGGGATGACGGCCGAGGAGACGGGGTGGGTGCTTTTGCCCAGCGCGATCGCTTCGGGGGTCACGATGGGGATCTTCGGGCGGTCGAAGCTCAATCCCCGACTCTCGATCGTCATCGGAACGCTGGTGTTCGGGTGGGTGATGTGGCAGCACGCGCACTTCACCATCCAGAGCGGCACCTCGAACTTTTTCTGGCCCTTCATCATGCGCGGGTTCGGGCTGGGGATGATCTTCGTGCCCCTGACCAACCTCGCGATGGCCGAATTGCCGATGAGCAAGATCGCGCAAGGGACCGGACTCTTTAACCTGATGCGTCAGCTGGGTGGATCCGTCGGCATCGCCCTCTCGGCCACCCTGCTCCAGCGGTTCACGGCCCAAAACCGGGCCGCGCTGGCCTCCGACGTCACGATCTACAATCCGGTGCTCCAGCAGCGCCTCCACGCCGTAACCGCCCACCTGATGGCGTCCGGCACGCCGCCCGTATTGGCGCAGACGCAGGCACTGGCGGTGATCAACGGCCAGGTGACCGCGCAGGCCATGATGCTCTCGTTCGAACACATGTTCCTGCTCTTCGGGATCACGATGGTGAGTCTCCTGCCGCTCCTGCTGTTCATGAACTCGAAGAGCAAGACGCAGGGTGGAGGGGTGGGGCACTAACTGCAGGGGGTCGGGTGTCAGGGGTCAGGTGTCAGACCACCCCCGCCATCGCCGCCGTCACCAGGAGGGCCCGCACGATCCCGAGCGGGCCCTTCGTGTTTTCGTACCACTCGGAAGTCCGGTGCGTGTCCCCGGCGTTGCCGCCGGCACCCAGCGCGATGGCAGGGATGCCGAGGGACATCGGCAGGTTGGCGTCGGTGGAGGATGCCGCGAGCTCGTGGGGGAGGCCCAGCGCGCGATTCGCCTCGAGCGCCGCCTGTACGAGTGGGTGCGCCCGGGGTGTGAGTCCCGAGGGCCGGCGGCCGAGGGGCTCGATCTCCACCTTGAGCAGCGGAGTGCCGGGCGTCCGGCGAGCGTTCTCGGCATCCCGGGCCCTCTCGAGCGCCGCCAGCGCCTGCCCCTCGAGCTTCTGCAGGGACTCGGCGTTCTCGCTCCGGATATCGAGGTCGAGCCAGGCTTCGTGGGGGATCGAATTGAGCCCCGTGCCGCCACCGAGTCGCACGACCGAGAGAGAGGAAGGAGGCTCGCGGGGGATCGGGATCTCCGCCACCAGCCCGGCGGCCCGGCCCACGGCGCTCGCCGCGTTGGCCACGCCGAACGCGGCCCAGGAGTGCCCCCCGGGCCCTCGAAAGCGCGCCCGGATCCGCACCGACCCCACGCCCCGGTGGATAATCCGCTCCACGCCGGCGCCATCCACCGCGATCATGACGTGCGCGGCGAACGGGGTGGCCCCGAAGAGGTGGCGGACACCGCGCAGATCTCCCGAGCCCTCTTCACCAACGGTCCCCGCAAACAGCACCGGACGAGTGAAGGGCAGGGTATCCCCACCCAGAACGCGCGCCAGGACTACGAGCGCGGCCAGACCCCGCGCGTTGTCGGAGATGCCCGGGCCCTCGAGGCGGCCGTTGTGCTGCCCCCGGCGGACTGTGACATCCACGTCCGAGCCGAAGACCGTATCGAGGTGCGCGGCCAGGACTACGGCGGGTCCCCGGG
>DATBBZ010000366.1:0-10088 GCA_036270745.1 Gemmatimonadales bacterium
GCCCCGATCTCGACCGCGGTCGGCACCTGCGAAGGGTAGAGCATGCACCCGGTGTCGTCCTTCACGTCGACCACCAGGGCGTTGATCTCCGTCGAGTCGGCGAGTCGCGCCAGCGACCAGAGCTTGGGCGACGAGAACGCCCACGCATTCACGTAGAGCGCCCTCACGTTCCGCGAGTTGACGAACATCGGCTGGTCGGGATGCGCGAAGTGGAGGATGCCGGGATGCAGGAACACCGGCAGCTGATCCGCACGCACCGGAATCATCGCGTGCGCGGAATCAGGGGCGGTCCCTTGGGCGAAAAGCCGCCCCGGGAAAACCAGGGCGGCCAGGACCACGATCATCTGGCTGTTACGGCTCAAGCTCATAGGGGTCAACACGATAGGAATTGGTACCCGGCGAATCAAGAGCCAAAAGTGCTACTTCACCTGTAAGCTGTTGAACAGCAAGGGATAGGTAGCCAGGCTTTGGCCGCGGTACTGCGGGCGGAAGCCGAAGAGAATAGCCTTTCCCTGACCCACCTTCACCTCCACCAGCGCAGCCCGGCCCGCCACGCGGTCCGGGTGCAGGACCCAGCCGGACAAGAGCAGGGCGTTCGGGTCGGTGGGGTACCGGCCGATCACACGCACCTGGCTGGAGTCGAGGACGTCGAACGCCGGCCCGCCCTCGTACCAGGCAATGGTCCGGAGCGGCATGCCGTGGGCTTCCGCGGCCGACGTGTCCAGCTCGAGGCGGAAGATCGACCCCGGCGCATAGAACTCGTCGTCGGCGACGCCTTCCAGAACGTTTCGCACCGGAAGCAGAAGGGTCTGAATGAGGAAGCGGCTCGACTCGTTCAGCGCCACCAGCGTCCCGCCATCCTGCACGAATTGCCGGAGCGCGTCCACGCCATTTGATCCGAGTCCGCCCGCATAGCTGGCGGGATACCGCGGAGAGGGGAGGCCCTCGAGCAGATCGTGCGGCGATTCGTCCGGCAGCACAATCACGTCGAACTTCGCTTTCAGTCCTCCCGCACGCACCGTCGAGTCGACGATGGAGGCGTAGGGCACCTTCCAGGTATCGAAGACCCAGCGGGTCCAGCCTTCGTCCAGGGAAGCCAGATAAGAGCGGTACACGGCGACCTTGGGCGCTCCGGCGGCACCGAAGCCCGTGGCGCCGGGCGCCACGTGGGGCGGCGCGATCGGCGCCGAGAGCTGCATCCGCGCGGGCTCTTCGGCGACGGGGGTTGCGGTGAGGCCGAGCAGGAGGGGGAGCGTGTTGGCCGTGACGTCGTATGGCCGCTCCGGAGGGCCATTCGGATACTGCCGGCGATCGGGATACGCCTGCGCCTCGAGCAGCGTCTTCGCGAACGCGGCGTACGGTTGGCGCAAGGTGACGACATAGGTGCCCGCCGCATACCGCTGGCCACCCGTGCTGAACGCCTGATTCGCGGTGCGGACTTCCACGCCGCCGTGATGCAATACCGTGAACAGGGTCGCGAGCGCGATCGAGTCCTGTTGCCTGGGGATCGCGTAGGCCCAGGGCCAGCCATGCCACCCCCGTACCCCGCGCCAGCCGACGGCGAGAAAGTCGCTCAGCCACCTGGCACGTTCCGTGGACGCGTGCTGGAGCAAGGCGTACGTGGCGTCGGTCTGGTAGCCCACGATGTCGTGCAGTGTCCACCGGCCGCCCGGCCACGGGTGGGGGAAATTCCACGAGCGCTCCCGGGGGTTGAACCCCCGCCCCGCGGCGGAGAGCTGGTCGAAGGGAATCTCCACCGGCGTCGCCAGCTCGGCGCTCGCGGCCTCGCAGAGAATCCGCACCGCCCCGTGGTAGTGCGCGAACGCCCGCGATGGAGTCCAGGCGTCGTAAAGGCTGTTGATCGCGACTCCGGTGCGTCCCTGGCCGCCGAGCGTCCACGCCATCGCGCTACCGAGCGCGTTGTCCCCGTCCACGAGCAGGGGATCGACATTGGGTTCGATTGGATCGAGATAGGGCGGTAGGAAAAGCCGCGATCCGTTCTGCCCCTGCTGGTGCAGATCCATCACGATCTGCGGATGCCACACGGCGTAGAGGGAGTCGGCCACGAGCTGCGTCTCGACCTGCGTGAATTCGTACCAGTCGCGATTGAGGTCGTGACCGACGTAGTGGTGGTAGAGCTCGGGCGGCTGGCTCCCTTCGGACTTCCCGCCCACGGTGCCGCCGTACCACTTGCTCACGATGTTCACGCCGTCGGGATTGAGAGACGGCACCACCCAGAGAATGACGTTGTCGAGAATGGCGCGCGTCGTGGCGCTGGTGTCGGTGGCCAGGCGGTAGGCCAGGGTCACCGGCGACAGGTGTCCGCCGACTTCGTTCGAATGCACCCCGGACGTCACCAGCACGATGGTCTTGCCGTCCTTCAGCGCCTGCTCGGCGTCCTTGTTGTTGGCGAGCGTGCGGGGATCGGCGAGCCGGGCGTTGATCGCTCGAAAGCGGTCGAGATGCCTGAGGTTCTGGGGGCTGGAGATGACGAGCGCAATGAAGGGCGCGCCCAGCGTGCTCTTGCCGATCTCGCGGTAATCAACCCGGTCACTCGCGTCCGCCAGGGCGCGGTAGTACCGGACGAGGGTGGGCCAGTCGGGAAGCTTCCGGTCCTCGCCCGGCTCGAATCCCAGGATGGACTTGGGCGTCGGGATCCGTGACGCCGCGGCGTGCTTGGGCGCCGGAGCCGGGCGCTTCGGACGCGGCCGCTGGCCGGCCAGGGGTGCGGCCAGCGCGGCGCCTGCGAGGAGAACCATCCCCGGAATCGAGCCCCGGAGCGTGAGCATCGTTGACTCGCTTCGAGAAGTACTGGTGGGGGCGAAAAATATCGGGGTGGGGCGCCGAATGCGAACGGCGTCCCACCCCTCAAGAGGTCAGGGAAGCTTGTGGAGTTCCACGCGGCGGTTCTGCGCCCGGCCCGCCACGGTCGTGTTCGGCGCCACCGGCTCGGCAGGGCCATAGCCCTTTGCGGTCATCCGCGACGGCGCCACACCCTTCCGGGCCAGGTAGGCCCGCACCGCGAACGCCCGCGCCGCCGAAAGCCGGATGTTGATCATCCGCGATCCGGTGTTGTCGGTGTAACCCGCGATCTCGATCCGGAGGTCCGGATTGGCGACCAGCACGCCGGCTACCTGATCGAGTGTCGCATACGACTGGGGTGTCAGGATCGACTTCCCGGACTGGAAGGTCACGCCCTTCAGGACGTAGGTCGGCCGCGGGGGCGCCGCGCCGGGAGGTGCACCGGGGACCGCCGGCTGGGTCTGGAAGAGCACCGGGCAGCCCTTCGCGTCCACCGCCATGCCGCGCGGCGTGTTGGGACACTTGTCGAGCGAGTCGGGCACGCCGTCCCCATCCGAGTCGAGCGCGGGGAGCGACGGACAGCCGGTCGCGTCGACCTTCGCTCCGGGCGGCGTGTTGGGACACTTGTCGATGCCGTCGGGCACGCCGTCATGATCGGAATCGATCGGGCATCCCACGGAGTCGACCACCGCGCCCAGCGGCGTGTTGGGACACTTGTCGATCCCGTCGGGCACGCCGTCCTTGTCGGAGTCGACCGGACAGCCGGTCGCGTCCACCACCGCGCCGCGCGGCGTGTTCGGGCACTTGTCGATGCCGTCCAGGACGCCGTCGCCGTCCGCATCGGACGGACAGCCGACCGAATCAACGGTCGCGCCCACCGGCGTGTTCGGGCACTTGTCGATACCGTCGGGCACGCCGTCTTTGTCGGTGTCGATCGGACAGCCGGTCGCGTCGACCGTCGCGCCCACCGGCGTGTTGGGACACTTGTCGATCCCGTCGGGCACGCCGTCCTTGTCCGAGTCGATGGGACAGCCGACCTTGTCCACCACGGCACCCAGGGGCGTGTTGGGACACTTGTCGTACTTGTCGGCGACGCCGTCCCCGTCCGAGTCCTTGAGGTGAACCGGAGTACCCGCCTGGAAGAACGACAGGCCCAGCGAAGCGACGAAATGGAACGCGGAGCTCCCGAACGACGAATTCGACGACGGCACGTAGATCTCACGCCCCTCGGCGCGAATGGCGACGTGCGGGTTCAGGAAGATCTTGGCGCCGAGGGCGCCGTGGGGGCCGCCGTCGGAGAACCGGTAGGGTGCCGAGCCCCCGAAATCCTGGCGGGTGTACCCGGCGGCGCCGTATAACGTGAGTGCGTTGCTGGCCGGAAGATTGAGGATCAGGGAGCCGCCGCCGAAGATCGGCGAGACCTCCGAGGGAGACCCCGCGGGAGTTTGTGGCGCTTCGAGAAGCGCCTCGATCTCCACCTCGAAGTTCGGGGAGATGAGGTACCCGATGCGGGCGCCTCCGCCGATCGTGTTCTTGAGCAGGAAGGCCCGGTCGTACCGGGTGAACGAGCCGAAGAAGCTCGCCTCGAATCGCGTGGGTGTTTCAGTGGGACCCGCACTGGCGGCATGGGCGGGGCTGGGCGCCGGACTCTGCGCCCGCACCGATGCCGCCCACACGAGAAGGAAACCAGTCAGTGTCCGAGCTCGACTGCTCATGGCCCCTCCAGGGGTCTCAGAATCCCCAAACCCCGGCCACACGGAGCCGGGTGGTCAGGTTCATGCCGCCGAGTACCAAACCATGATAAGACCCGTCGCTGTTCTGCCAAGTGGCCCCGGAGGCGCCCACCAGGACCCCGCCGCCCGCCCCCGAAATCGTGTTCCCGGCGGCGGGGTGGAACGTCCCCAGGCTGTCCCCGGCCGACGTCGCCGCCACCGTTTCACTGGGACAAGCCACCCCACCGTCGCAGAGGCCACCCACCAGGAGGACGGCGGTACCGACCGGGAGGACGGAAAACTGGGACCGCCCTTGCGGGAGCAGGGTGGGGCCCGCGGTCCAGGCCGAGCCTAAGAAGAATCCCGAGACCAGACTGAGTGTGGCGGTGTCGCTCGTCACCAATCTACTGGGCGTCGCGTCCAGCCCTCCTCCGGGATCGGCGCTGTCGGCCATCCCGCCGAAGGCCACCGCCCGGTCGTCGAGGACCACGCCCCCGCCGTAGGCCCTGGGACTCGAGAGCGGCGGTGCGGTGAACCACCCGTCGATGCGACCGTCGAGTCCCACCCGCCCCACGTATACCGCCGATTGCGGCCGGCCCGCGGAGCCCACGCCGCCGAAGACGTAGATCCGGCCCCGCCGGAACACGGCGATGGCGCCCGCGACTGGGGCCGGCAGAGGCTCTACCGGCACGAAGGCGCTGAGTACCCGGGTTTGGGACACCGCCGCGACGTACACCGCGGCCTGCGCGTTCTTCGCGGTGTCCATCCCGCCGATCACGATCAACTCGGTGCCCCCAAGCCGTGAGTTGTACGGCGTAGCGACCACCGCGCTCGCAAACGCGAGCCGCACCGGCAGGGTGCGATTGCTGTCGGCGAACACGGTGTCGCGCTGGCGGGTCCAGGACCCGATGACGGCGTTGCTCTGCACCGTCGCGACGTACACGCCGGAGTCCGGTTGGATGGCGGAGTCGCCGCCGATCACTTCCGCGCCACCGGCCGCATACAGGGTCGTCGCGATTCCGCCCCCTGACGGATACTCGGCCGCGGCGAGCGCGACCCCGACCGGCGAGCGCGGGAAGCCGGTGCGCCCCTTCCAGGTGAAGCCCGCGGTGTCGAACGGCACCCGGGGCACGATGTAGACGCTCGTCGAGAGCGAGAGCCCGGCGTCCGTGTGCACGGTGAGCGGGCCGGACGTGGCCGTGGCGGGGACGACGACGCGGATGGCTTCGTCACCCCAGCCGCCGGTGTCGGTCGCGGCGTTCACCGTGCCTCCCCCGACCGCGGCGAACGTGATGCGTCCGGTGCCGGTGTCGCGTCCGAACCCGAAGCCTTCGATGACCGTGGCTTGACCCGCGGTGAGAATCGGCTGGATGGCGCCGTCCACATAATCGATCCGGGGCACGGGCGGCCCGGGCTCGGTGGCGCCGGTGCAGGCGCCGGCCGCGAGCAAGGCGCCCGAGACGAAGCGGGCAAACCTACGACCGGGCGTTCTCTCCCCGGACGAAACGGACCGCTCGCGCGAGATTCTCGGCGAGTGAGGACAGCTGCGTGGCTCCCTGGGCGAGGTCTTCAATCGCTCTGAGCTGTTCGGCCGCCGCGGCGGCGACCGCCTCCGTTTCCTGTGTGGATGATTGCGCTCCGGCATGTCCCTGGCGCAGGCCCTCGACCACGCGGCCCGCGATTTCGGCGTTGGCGCGCGCCACTTCGCCCACGCGTTGGCCGGCCTTGGCGGTGCCGACGGCGGCCTCGCTGATCCGGTCGAGGTCTTGTACCCAGCTGGTGGAGCTTTGCACCACGTCGGCCAGATCGGCCCGGATCCGCTCGAGGAGCTGGGCGGCCCGGTCCAGCGCCCGGCGCGTCTCCTGCACGGCCTTCGACACGTTCCGCGCTTCCCGGGCGCTCGCCTCGGCGAGCTTGTGCACTTCGTCGGCCACGACGGCAAAGCCCCGGCCATGCTGGCCCGCCCGCGCGGCTTCGATGGTGGCGTTCAGCGCCAGCAGGTTGGTCTGGTTCGCGACGAACCCGATCGTCTCCGAGAACTTCTCCACTTCGGTCGCCACCTCGCGGAGCCGCCGGACCTCCCCGGCGCTTTCATCCGCCGTGGTGGCGAGTTCGGAGAGCCGGCGCAGCGCCCCCTGGGTCGCGGCACGAACCCGTTCGGTATTCTGCTGCATCTGGGTGCCGGCGTTCCGCGTCGCTTCGCCGGCGCCCGCGACGTCGGACGCGCCGCGGCGCAGCTCGTCGGCTCCTTGCGTGGCGGTGGCCACCAGGGAGGCGGCGTCCGCGGCACTCTTGCTCGCGCGCTGAGCCGAGGCCGCGACTTCCTGGCTCGACGCGTGAATCTCCTGGGCCGTCGCGGTGAGCGTTTCGACGTACTGCGTCATCTGGTCCGACGCGGTCCCCACCGGCGCCACCGAGCCGTCGAGCGCGAGCATCAGCGCGAGCTGCGGCGTGAGCAGGCTCAACAGCTCCCCATCCGACTCGCGGTACATCCGCGGATCCGAGTGCCGGATGCTCCACAGCCCCACCAGCCGGCCGGCGTGATGCAGGGGAATCAGGATCTCCGCACCCGGCGTCTCGTCGCCCGCGAGGACTACCTGGTCGGGCCGGAGATCGTGCGCCACCACGGCGTGCCCCAGGCGGATCGCGTCACCCGTCAGCCCGGCGTCCGCGTCGTAGCGGACCTTCGCCTTGATGCCGCTCTTCGCGATGGTGGTGTCGGCGATGAGCTCCATCTCACGGCGGGGTTCGTCGAACCGCGTGAACCCCATGTGCTCCCAGGGCACGAGGCGCCGGGTAAGCTCCTGGATCCGGCTGAAGCTCTTCGACAGACTGATGTCGGCGGCGATGGCGCCCGTCAGGCGCTGGACCAGATCGAGCTCGTCCGCCCGCACCCCCAACCGGATGACCGAGACGCTGCCGAACGTCGCGCCGGCGAGGAGAACCGCCAGCGTGAGCTGGGCGCCGGCGGAGAGGTCGGTCCCGAGCGCCGCGAACCACCCCAACGCGAGCAGGGTCGAGACGACGTAGACGATCACTTCCCACCGGGCGGTGAGTCGCGAGTCCACAAAGGCCACCGTCTGCGACGCGGCGAGCTCCAGATAGAAGCTGCCATTGACCACGAGCGGCAACAGGATCAAGCCCGCGACTAGCGGGAACAGATTCGCGATCGCCAGCGCCTGAGGTCCCGTCGCGCCCCCCAGCTCGGCGTACGACAGGCCCACGATGGCGGTCCCCGCCGTGAGGTGGGCGGCGTTCAGAAAGGCGGACGTGACGGGGAGCCGGCGGAGCCCCAGGTCGCCGACGAGCATGGCGAGCGGGGCGACCACCGTGGCGTACGCCCATCCATTCGCCAGGAGGGCGAGGACCACAATGCCGAGGACGTACGACGAGAAACCGTTACCGGGGAGGGCGATGCCGAAGCGGCGGGAGGCGGCCCCGGCGGCGAGGAGCAACACGGTCGCGACGGCGGTCCCGGTGGTGAGTGGGACCCGGCCACCCGCGATGGCCACACCCGCGGCGACGAGGCCGGCGATCGCAACGCCCGCGACCACGGCGCGGACGGCGACGACTCCCGAGAGGACGAAGCCGCGTTCTTGAGGCATGCGGGGTCCGCGCAAGCTCGGGCGTGTGGCGCAGCGTGTCAAGCGTGGCTATGCTACCCGGGTGAAGCTTTCGATTCGCTATTGCGTCGTCTGAAACTACGAGCCGCGGGCCACCAGTTTGGCGGCCGAGATCAAGCGCGAGTTCCCCGACGCCGAGCTGCAACTCATCCCCGGGTCCGGAGGCGTGTTCGAAGTGACGCGTGACGGTGTGAACATCTTTTCGAAGAAGGCCCTCGGGCGCCATGCCCGCCCCGGCGAGGTCCTGGGGCGGCTCCGCGAACCTCCCGCATCGTGAGAATCGCCATTTCCACCGGCGGCGGGGACGCGCCGGGACTCAACGCCGTCATCCGGGGCGTCGTGCTCGCCGCGGCCCACCGCGGCTGGGAGTGCCTCGGTATCCGGCACGGGTATGACGGCCTCATGGGCCTCGACAAGGTCGTGCCCATGGGACCTGCCGAGGTCCGTGGCATCACCCACCTGGGTGGCACCATCCTGGGCACCACCAGCCGCGGCAACCCCTTTCATTGGAAGGAAACGAAGCCCGACGGGAGCGTGATCGAGCATGACCGCTCCAAGGAAGTCGTGGCCGAGGCCAAGCGGCTGGGGATCGACGCCATCGTAGCCATCGGCGGAGATGGCTCCCTCGGGATCGCCATGCAGCTCTTCCGGATGGGCATTCCCATCGTCGGCGTTCCGAAGACCATCGACAACGACGTCGGCGGGACCGTCGCGACGTTCGGGTTCGACACCGCCGTGCAGACCGCCACCGAAGCGATCGACAAGGTCCATTCGACGGCGGAGAGCCACGACCGGGTGATGGTGGTCGAGGTGATGGGCCGCCACGCCGGCTTCATCGCGCTCAATTCGGGGCTGGCCGGGTCGGCCGACGTCATCCTGATTCCGGAGATCCCATTCGACATCAAGAAGGTCGTCGAGAAGATCCGGGCCCGCGAAGCCGAGGGGCGCCATTTCAGCATCGTCGTGGTGGCGGAGGGCGCGCGGCCCAAGGGGGGCGGCGTGTCGCTCATCGATCCCGAACACCACCGCCTCGGCGGCATCGGGGACAAGGTCGGTCACTCCATCGAAGAGATGACGGGCAAGGAAACCCGCACCATGGTGTTGGGGCACCTTCAGCGCGGCGCCTCACCCACCACGTTCGACCGTCTCCTTTCTTTGCGCTTCGGCGCCGCGGCGGTGCGCCTCATCGCCGAGCAGAAATACGGATACATGGTCGCCCTGCAGCCGCCTGATATCGTGGCCGTTTCGATTGAAGAGGCTATTGCGAAGCCGCGTCATGTGCCGCTCGACTCGGACGTCATCGCCACCGCGCGGGACCTGGGCATTTCCCTAGGGGATTAGGGCCTTCCGTCCTCTCCCGAGGACGAACTCCAGCGTTTCAGCTCCTGACGGTTCCCCACTCCTAACCTTCTGATTCTTCCCACAGCTACGGTGCGGAAGGGCACTTTGGCACGGGACTTCCACTAGTAAGGGGCGACCACAGGAGGTCATATGAAACGGACCATCATGCTGTCCCTGGCACTTCTCGCCGGTGGGGCCATCTCGGCGAAGGCGCAAACTCGCGTCATCGTGTCATTCGGCGTCGGAACGCCGGGCTATGCCGGTTTCGTGTCGGTGGGTCAGCCCTGGTACTGGTACGGTGGTGAACGGGTCTATTACGTGCGGCGCTATTATGAGGGCCGCCCGATGTGGTTCTACGATCCGCGCTACGTGCCGGAGGATTGGCGAGGCCACGACCGGAACTGGTTCGAGCGACATCGCGACTGGGATCGGGGGCGGAAGTTCGATGATCGCGACGGCGACCGCGAGTGGCACGATCGCGGACAACACCGCGGCTGGTACAAGCGGGACCGCGGTGATCAGGGCAACCATGGGGATGAAGGGAAGCATGGGGATCAAGGGAAACACGGGGATCGCGATCACCATCGGTAAGCATTCCTGAGTCCCTGCA
>DATBBZ010000367.1:0-2954 GCA_036270745.1 Gemmatimonadales bacterium
GGGAGATACGGTCTGGTGGGCGATCTCCGTCCCATATTGATCGGCGGGGCGGCCCCCGATGTGGTAGTCACTGGTATAGGCGACCCCGGCGAGCGACGGGACGAGGGCAGCCGCACCGCCGGCAACGCCGGGGAGGTGCCGCACCCGGTCCTGGAGCGCATCGAAGAACCCGATCACCTTCGCTGCCGAGTCATACCGGGCGCCGGGAAGGCTGATGCCGACGGTGAGGACGTTGGTCGGATCGAAGCCCGGGTTCACCTGCCCCAGGTTCCAGAAGCTCTTCACCAGGAGTCCGGCCCCCACGGTCAACAGGAGCGCGAGGGACACTTCGGCTACCACGAGCCCATTTCCCCATCGTCTGATCCGCGTGCCCTCGCTCCCGCCGCGCCCCCCTTCCTTCAGAACGTCAGCCGGTGCCTGCCGTCCCCGCCACAGGGCGGGAGCCAGTCCGAACAGGAGGCCGCTGGCCGTCGTGATGCCGAAGATGAACAGGACGAGCCGCCAGTCCACGGAGACACCCTGGACGCGCACCAGTCCGGCGGGCTGCAGCGCCGCCAGTCCGCGGGTGCCAGCCCAGGCGAGCGCGCACCCGGCGAGCCCGCCGCACGCGGACAACAGCAGGCTCTCGGTCAGCGCCTGCCGGACCAGCCGTCCCCGGGCCGCTCCCAGGGTCAGGCGCAAGGCACTCTCCCGCTCGCGGCCCAACGCCTGGACGAGCAGGAGGTTGCCGACGTTGGCGCAGGCGATGAGGAGCAGGAGCGCCACGGCGCCGAGGAGAATAAGCAGCGGTGTGCGGACGTCCGACGTGAGAAAGGCCTGCAGCGGCATCAGGTCCGCACCCATTACGCGATTGGTGGCCGGGTACTGCACCTGGAGCCGGCGGACGACGCCCTGGAATTCCGCGTCGGCTCCTTCGAGGGTTGCCCCCGGCTTGAGGCGCGCGACCACGCCGAGCCAGTGCGCCCGCCGGAACCAGTCTTGGGAGCGGTCGGTGGGCTTCCACTCCATCGGCATCCAGACATCGACTTTGGGATTCGGAAAATCATAGCTGGCGGGTACGACGCCCACGATCTCCGTCGGGACCTCGTCGAACCGCACGGTGCGGCCTACGATCCCCGGGTCCGTTCCAAAGCGGGTGTGCCAGAGTCGGTCGCTGATGACCGCGACGTGGGTGCCGCCGACCCAGGTCTCGTCGCCGTGGAACGTCCGGCCTTCGAGAGCCGGAATGCCGAGGACGGAGAAAAAGTTGCCCGTGACGTTGGCATTGTAGAACATCACGGCCTCCCCCTCGCCGGACAGGGTCGTGTGTCCGCCCGGCGTATACGCCGCCACGCCCGCGAACGCCCTGACCTGCTCGGCCCAGTCGAGATAATTGGCGGGGGCCGCCATTTCCCGGACCCAATGCTTCTCCGGATTGTCCTCCGAGAGCTTCACCAGGCGGTCGGGGGCCGCGAAGGGGAGGGGGCGAAGGATCACGCCGTTGACGACCGAGAAGATCGCGGCGTTCGCGCCGATGCCGAGGGCGAGGGTGATGATCGCGGTGGCGGCCAGGGCGGGGTTCCGCAGCAACGACCGGAGGCCATACCTGGTGTCCGCGACGACGTCTTCCAGCCATCTGGTGCCCCGCGCGTCGCGGTGTTCTTCGCGCACGGACTCGATGGCGCCGAACGCGATGCGGGCGCGTCGCGTCGCCTCCTCGGGGGCCATTCCTGCGCGAACGTTCTTCTCGGTCTGCTGCTCGATGTGAAAGCGGATCTCTGAATCGAGCTCTTGCTCGGTGGCCGAGAAGCGAAGAAAGGCGCGCAGGCGCGCGCGTACACCGGTGAACAGGGACATTAGGCCGTCTCCAGAATGGATTCGACGGCGGTGACGTAGCGACGCCAGCTGTCGGTCTCTGCGCCGAGCGCTTTCTTGCCCGATGCGGTCAAGCGGTAGTACTTGGCCTGCCGGTTGTTCTCCGTGGTGCGCCACTCACTGTCGATCCAGCCCTTCACCTCCAGTCGCTGCAGGGCGGGGTAGAGCGAGCCCTGGTTCACGTCCAGCACGCCGGACGAGAACCGCTGAATGCGCTGACTGATGCCCCAGCCGTGCATCGGCTCGAGCGTGAGCGTCTTGAGGATCAGGAGTTCGAGGGTGCCGCGGAGGACGTCATTCTGTGGGGCAGGCATCGGAGCGCTCTTGTCGGGTTCCTACAGAAGATGAATCGGCTCCTGTAGGAAGTCAACAGGAGGGGTCGGGTGCCACCTATTTCAGGTCAATTCTCCCGATCCGCTGCGTCCCCGACAGCGCCAGCCAGATCCGGTCGCGGGTCGAGTCCACGCTGATGTTCCGCACCACGGCCGTCGCCGTCGGGATCGCCACGACTTGCGCCGTCTCCGTGGTGGGGTCGAACACGACGATGTCGTTCTTGCCTGACTCGTCATACCAGAGCCGCCCATCGGGCCCCACCGCAATGGCGTACGGCGCGCTGCCATCACCACCCGGGCACCGGAATTCGCGAACTGCGCCCGTCGCCGGGTCGAGGCGTCCGAGCTGGTCGCGTGCGTAGTCCGTGTACCAGACGATGCCGTGGCTGTCCACTGCCAGGCGGCGGGGACGGGACGCGCTGTTGGGAAGCGGGAAGTCCTTCAGCGAACCATCCGCCGGATTGATCCGCCCGATCTTGTTGGTCCCGAACTCCGCCATCCAGATGGCGTCGGCGGTGTTCTGCAGGCCGTACGGGTGCGCATTGGGCGTTGGCACCGGGAAGGTTTTGCCGCTCCCATCCTTCGGATCGAGCCAGCCATACAGGTTGGCGCCCTGCGCCGTGTACCAGACTTTCCCGTCGCGCCACGCGGGCGTGTGCGGATCCACGGCTTCGTTGGGAAGCACGTACTCCTTGATGCTCCCCGTCGCCGGATCGAGGCGGCCGATGCGACCCTTGAAGTTCGCCGTGTACCACACGCCGCCATCGG
>DATBBZ010000368.1:0-3796 GCA_036270745.1 Gemmatimonadales bacterium
CTAGCGTTGCCAGCCTCCTCCGCTGCTTTGAGGGCCTCCTCGGCTGCCTCGGAGTGTCTTGCTCCGTTCTCGCGTGCGAGGATGTACTCCGCTGAAGCTCGCATCGCCGCGATGCGCGCCTTCTCATTTGGTTCTGCCTCCGCCCATGAACGCAGGGGTTCAAGGTGCGAGGTCGCTTCTTCAGCCTTCGATTGATCGAGTAGCGCTTGTGCCAGGAGCATCAGGCGTTTCCAGGGAGCGCCCGAGTCCTTCACTCGAACCGCCTTCAGGACCTCTTCCGCCTCCTGAGGCGCGCCCCGCTCCAAACACCGCTCGGCACCGCTGAGGGCGTACTTGACGGCCGTCCCTTCGGCGCGCCCTCGAATGAGGTGCCACGCGATTTCAAGCTCTAATCCGCTCCCCTCACCATCAGCAGCGGCGAGCGCCTCACCCGCCGCTCGATGCAGGTGCTCCCGCCCTGAAACCGGAATCGCGTAATAGGCCTGCGCCCGGATCAGCTCATTCCGGAACTCGATACCCCCCTGGACCTCACGGAGAAAGCCTTCTTCTGTCAGCCGAGCGAGCGCACTCGACGCCGCAATGGGGGTCACGCCTACCGCTTGGTACAACTCCACCTCATGGAGCCGCCGGCCCAACACCGCCGCGAAGTCCAGCACACTCCGGACCGAGGGGTCGAGCCGCCGAGTCTCGCGCTCGAAGACGCTCCGGATCGCCGGCGGAATCCCGATTCGAGGCGCAGGGGTGGTGTTGATCGCCTCCACATCGCGGAGGAGCGACTCTGGACCGTGGTCCACCCACTCGCGCGCGAGCAACTCGAGCGCGAGCGGATTCCCCCGCCCCGCCTCCAGGATCCGACCCACGGGCGCGTCCCGGGTGCCGGCCGTCACGGCCGTTCCGACGGGGTGGATCAGCTTCGTGACCAGCTCGCGGGCGGCTTCATCCGACAGCGGGCCTACGTCGACGGCGGCGAGCGCACTGATGCTCGAATCATCCACGAGCGCTCCGGCCGCGGCCTGCCGTAGCTCTGCGGGCCGGCCGGCCAGGATCAGCATGAACCGGGCGCGTGAGAGCCTCCGTGCCAGCATATGGAGAATGGCGGCGCTGGAGCTGTCCGCCGCGTGAATGTCATCGACCACCAACACCACCGGACTCTCTTCGGCCGCGGCATGCACCGACTTCAGCAGCGCATCCGCCAGCCGTATCGGGATCACCTCGGCGGCCCATTCCGGAGCCCGGGGCACCCCAGGGAAGGAGGTCCCCACTTCACTACAGATGCGTGCCAGCTCGGCCAAGGCCTCCGGGTCGGCCCCGCCGATGGTGCGCTGGACGACCAGTTGCCGCACCAGCTCGGACAGCACGGCGAACGGCAGCTCCCGCTCGGCGTCATAGGCCTGCACCCGGGCGACGACGGCGCCCTCGAGCTGGCAGCTCGACAGGAACGCGTTGGTCAGGGTCGTCTTACCGATCCCGGCTTCGCCGGTGATGATGACGACGCGCGGCGCCGCCTTCTTGACCTCGATCCAGTTGTCGAAGAGCAGGGAGAATTCGCGCGTCCGTCCGATGATGGTCTCCGCTTCCATACGCCGCTCGCGACGACCGTAGGGTTCCGAGACCGTGCTCGGTCGATGGGCCTGGCGGCCTTCGCGCAGGAGCGTCGCCATGCGAACCATCTCAGTACTTGGCTGGGCGCTGAGGACGTCCGCGAGCTGTCCCACGTAGGTCTCGTAGGCCTTCAACGCGCCGCTCCGGTCACCCACCCAGGCCCGAGCTTCCATCACGCCGCGGACCCCATCTTCCGACAGCGGGTCGAACTGAAGCAGCGTGGTGGCGTTACGCTCCACCGTGGGGAAGTCGCCGAGACGGCGCGCGGCATCCATGCGGTGGACGAGTGAATCCCGGATCTTCGGGAGCAGTTTGGACGTCCACTGGTCCTTCCATTGCTCAAAGCCCGAGGCGCCGGGGATGTCGAACCCGTCGAGGAAGGCGCCGCCCACGTCGAAGCCGCTCGAGCCGAGCGAAAGCGCGTCGACGTCGACGGAGCCGGTAGAGAGCGAGACCGAATTCCGGGCCGCGACGATCGAGTCCGCGCCAACTTTGGACTTGATGACCGTGATGGCCTGCGCGAGGGAATGGCGCGCGTGCTTGGCCGGGACCGACGGCCAGAGCATTTCCATCAGCTCTTCGCGCGAACACCGGTGACCCCCGGCCAGGGCCATGCGAATCAGGACGGCGAAGTGCTTCCGGGTCCTGAAGCGAATCGGCTCGCCCTTGGCTGATCGCAGGGACGGGTAGCCCAAGGTGGAGAGAACGAACGGTTCGGACGGCATGGGGACTTGGTCGTTTTGTGGTTTCGTTACGATATGGGACGCTCTTCAAGCATCTTTCAACTCATTCAGTGGCCTTACGTTACCGCGTGCTGAGGTCCCCAGCGAGGGCCCGCGTTTTGGAGACAGTCGTGCAGTTTACGGCCTTTTTGTGCGAGGTCGGAGCCCCGGGGAATCAAGTGGATTCCAACGTAACATTATGTCACAACAAGTCTTAGGGGTAACTCCGCCTAGTCTGGCACGTCCATTGCGTTAAAGAGGCTTCGGGATTGGATCACTCACAGGGTCGTCTACTTCATCAGTAGGGGGAAGTATGAACCGCAAGGGTTTCACGCTGATCGAGCTCCTGATCGTAGTCGTGATCATCTGCATCCTGGCCGCGATCGCGATTCCGAAGTTCGCCAACACCAAGCAGAAGGCGTATGCGGCGTCGATGAAGTCCGACCTCCGCAACCTCGTCACGGCGGAAGAGGCGTACTTCTCCGATTCGCTCAAGTACGTGACCACGCACAGCTGCAGCAACCCGGTCACCCCCGGCACCGCCGCGTGGTGCCCCACGACCGGCAACACCCTGGGTACGATCACCACGGGTACCGGCACGCAGGCTGGGTGGACCGCGAGCATCACGAACCTGAACACCCCGACGTCCTGCGCGATCTACATCGGCGCCGTGACGCCGACGGCTCCCGCGACATCGGCCAGTGCCGAGGGCGCGCCGGTCTGTCAGTAGCAGAGCTAGTCGCTTAGGCGCCAAGGCGTCGAGGAGGCTAACGACGGGGCGCTCCGAAAGGGGCGCCCCGTTTGCGTAACCCATTCAGCAATAACGGGTTGTGTCGTGTGACCCCCAACCCGGCCCAGGTGGCCTCAATCCGCTACCTTTGGGTCAGCCGTGGAGGCGGAACCGCGCGCTCGCGCGTTCCCGATCGTCGCTCCCATCGCGATTCGGACCGTTCCAGCTCACCTACCCCCCTGCGGAAGTCCCTAGGCTTTCCGAGCCCGCGCCGACTGGCGTGAGGTTCGCACGCCAACTCTCCGACAGGAGCTGTGCATGGGCCGCAAGGGTTTCACGCTCATCGAGTTGTTGATCGTGGTCGTGATCATCGGCATTCTCGCCGCGATCGCGATTCCGAAGTTCGCCAACACCAAGCAGAAGGCGTATGCGGCGTCGATGAAGTCCGACCTCCGCAACCTCGTGACTGCTGAGGAGGCGTACTTCTCCGATTCGCTCAAGTATGTCACCACGACCAGCTGCACCAACCCGGTCACGGCCGGCACCGCGGCCTTCTGCACGACCACGGGCAACACCCTGGGGACGATCACCACGGGGACCGGCACGCAGGCTGGTTGGACCGCGAGCATCACGAACCTGAACACCCCGACGTCCTGCGCGATCTACATCGGCGCCGTGACGCCGACGGCTCCCGCGACATCGGCCAGTGCCGAGGGCGCGCCGGTCTGTCAGTAGCAGAGCT
>DATBBZ010000369.1:0-2855 GCA_036270745.1 Gemmatimonadales bacterium
CCCTGGTGAAGGTCGACTGTCAGGGGAATCTGGTGCCCGGCCTGGCTGCGTCGTGGCGCCTAGGCAGCGATTGGGTGGAGTTCGTGCTCCGCAAGGACGCGCACTTCTGGGATGGTGCCCCGGTGCTCGCCGCCGACGTGAAGGCCAGCTGGCGCCTCGCCGACTCGGCGCTCGCCGAACGAACCTCGACGGAGGGGGACACGCTCGTCCGCATCGCGACGAGCGGCCGGGATCCCCTGCCGTCGGTCCTGGCCAGCTCGGCGGCCATCACCAAGCCCGCCCCCGATCACGGCTGGCCGATTGGTACGGGAAGCCGCTGGCTCACGAATCCGCCCAGTGAGGCCGACGACGCCCTGCTGCAGCCGACGACGCCGGGGACCGCGCCGCGTATCACGTTCGCGCATGGTACCGACGATGCGCGGGACGCGCTGGAAAGCCACGCCGACGTGGTGATCACACGCGATCGCGCGGCCCTCGCCTTTGCCGCCACGCGGCCCCGCTTCGCCATCCTGCCGATGGCGTGGACCGAAGAGTACGTGCTGATCGCCCCCGACCCGGTCGCGGTGGACCGCAACGATCTCGTGGCGGCGGTGCGGGTGGACGCGACCGGGGCGGAGCATGACGGGTGTCCCGCGAACCAGTCCCGGCAGGCGAAGCTCTCGGGACCTCACCGGGTGGCCTACCGCCGGGGCGATGCGACCGGAGAAGCCCTGGCCGCAAGGCTTATCGGCAGCGGCGCTCTTGGCCACGGCGTGTTCGCGGTGGCGCTGTCCGCGGCGGAGTGGCAGCGCGCGGTCGAAACGGGCAGTGAGTGGGCCGTGATCGCACGGTTGACCGCCGGCGCTCCCTGCGCGCAATCCTGGGGACCGGGGACGCCGTTGATCGCCGTCCGCGCGAGTGTCGTACTCGACCGGAGCCTCCTGCCCGTGCGCCTCGGCGGCGATGGAGCCCCGCGGCTGGGCGACGCCCGGACGGCCCCGTGACCTTCCGGACGCGTCTGGCTGCGGCCTTTCTGCCGGCCGTGCTCATCCCCCTCGTCGTATTCGGGTGGGGAGTGCGTCGGGCCGTGGGCACGAGGCTCGAGGCGATGTTCGAGCAGCGGGCCGACGCCGCGATCGATCACGTCCGGGATCGCGTGGCCGGCACGAGTGCGGATCTGGCGCGGCGGCTGGCGGGCGTCCGGCGGGGGGCGGGGGCCGACCTCCATCTCCGGGCCGCCCTCGCGGCCGACTCTGGCGCGGATTACGTGCGGGACTTCGCGGGCGCGGCGATGCGGGTGTCGGGTCTCGCGAGCCTCCAAATCCTGGGCAACGGCGGGACGGTGCTCTCCTCCGGGCACTTCCGGAATGCATACGGGTGGGCGGAGCCCCATCTCGCCGCACACCTCGCCCGGTCCCGGGACGGGGTGGCGTTGATTCGGGTGCGTTCCGCGGAGTCGACGTTCGTGACGCTCGAGCGGCTCGACTCCCTTCGGATCGGAGACCGGGTCTATCCGATCGTCGGGGGCATCGGTCTCGATTCCGAGTGGATGGCCCGCTCCGCGCCCGACGCAGATGTGACGGTCGCCCTCGTCGACGGCGTCGCGCCCGGAGCCCACGTCGTGCTGCTGCCGTTCCTGGACTCGGAGGACGCGGATTCCATGGGCACCGCGAGTCTGGCGGTCACGCAGTCGCTGGCGCCGCTGGCGGCGATCTCGGGGAGTGTGAACCGGTGGCTCCTCCTGGGTTTGGTCGCCACCGCGTTGACGGGCTTGGTGCTCGCGCTCTGGCTCGCGGGACGGCTCTCACGGCCTCTGGCGGACCTCACCGCCCGGGCCGAGGCGCTGGATCCAGAGCATCCGGAGGGGGCGTTCGACACCGTCCGCAGGGATGAGATCGGTAAGCTCGCCGTCGTGCTGCGCACGATGACAGGCCGGCTCCGCGACGGCGCCGAGGCGGCACGCCAGGCTGAGCGGCGGGCGGCCCTGGGGGACCTGGCGCGGCAGGTGAATCACGACATCCGGAATGGGCTCACGCCGATCCGGAATGTGTTCCGGCACTGGACCGACGCCGCATCGGACGGCCCTGGGGAACTGGCGCGAGTGTTCGCGGAGCGGCAGGGCACGGTGGAGTCGAGCATCACCTATCTGCACGCGCTCGCGGGTGAGTACGCGCGGCTTGCGGTGCCCGGGATCGCGGAGCCTTGCGACCTGAATGCGGCGGTCCAGGGCGCGGCACAGCGGCTCGCGGGGGATGAGGCCGTGACGATCCGCGTGGAGCTGGCCGACCCGGCGCCGGTGGTGCGAGCCGATCCGCTGGCGCTGCGGCGGGTGATCGACAACCTCGCGAGCAACGCGCGCGACGCTCTCGTGAACGGGCGTGGCACGGTGACGCTCCGGACTCAAGGTGGCGAGCACGTCTGTCTCCAGGTCGTCGACACCGGCGCTGGCATGAGCCCTGCGGACTTGGAGCGGGCGCTCGCCGGATTTCACTCGACCAAGCCGGCCGGGTCGGGACTCGGCCTGATGATCGTACGCAGACTGGTGGGAGATGCGGGTGGGGCGCTCCAGGTGAACACCGCGCCGGGAGCTGGATCCTCCTTCACGGTGGAATTCCCGCGCAGAGAGGGCGTGGGCGCAGCAGAAGAGAAAGCAGGCGGCCGATGACTACGGTCCTGGTGGTAGACGATGTTCCGGCCATGGCGGAGCAGTACGCCTACGATCTGCGCCGGCTGGGGAAGTACCAGACCTTGATCGCCGCCGGAGGGCAAGCGGCGATCGACGTCATCGAGCGGGAACCGGTGGACGTGATGATTCTCGACCTGGAGATGCCCCTCCTGGACGGCTTCGCGGTGCTGAAGTCGGTCGGGCGTCGGCT
>DATBBZ010000370.1:0-10777 GCA_036270745.1 Gemmatimonadales bacterium
TCCGGATGACGGGGTACGATGCGGCGAAGCAGGTCGGCGTCTACAGCTTCACGCCGCCCGTGAAGGCCGCGGTCTCGAACGTCAATGCGCTTGGCTCGCGGTGGGTGTTCCAGCTGGGAGCGAGATACACGTTCTAGCGAGGGGCTGTGCAGTAAAGCAGTACGGCAGTCCGTTCCGTCGAGGAGCGGACTGCCGTCTGCTATCTGCGTCCTACGTCCGCACCTTCTTCATCAACCACACTGCCGCCACTCCCGCCAGGATGTTCGGAAACCACGCCGCCAGCGTGGGGGGCAAGAGGCCGCCGGCGCCGACGGCTTTGGAGAGCTGGACCATGAGCAGAAAAACAAACGTAGTCGCGAGGCTCACGGCGACGCCCCAGGCCGCGCCGCTGCGCGGGTTCGAGACCGCCAGGGGGGCGCCGAAAAGCGCGATGATGATGCACGTGAAGGGCACCGAGATCTTCAGGGCGTGCTCCACCGAGAGCTTCCGGGTGTCCGACCCGCTCCGCGCCAGGCCGTCGATGTAGTGCCCCAGCTCGGCGTACCGCATTTCCTCAGGGATCTTGGGCTCCGCGAGCAAGTCGGAGGGCTTCTCCCGCACCGAGTTGGCCCGCATCCGGTCGAATGCGTAAGCGGCTTCCTGCCCGGCGCCGATGAGATACCGCAGCGCGCCCTTATCGAGAATCCATTCCTTCTGGCCCGGGTCGTACACCGCCCGCTGGGCCGCGATGATGACGGTGGGGTTCGCGCCACCGGTGCCCTCACGTTGAAAGATGGGCTCCACCATGGTCCGGCTGCCGATATCGAGACTCTGGGCCGCGTACACCCACCCCGAATCAGCGCGGTAGACGAAGTTGAAACGAGAGGTGGTCGAATTGACGGCCCGCTCCTTCAGAATCTCGGCCTTCCGCACCGACGTCACCGGCGCGAGCTCGCCGATGCCCACGCCGGCGGCGAACGCGATGACGGAGACGATCAGGATGGGGGAGATGATCCGGTAGAAGGAGATGCCGGACGCTTTCGCCGCCGTGAGCTCCGAGTGACGGCCCAGATTCCCGATGGTGAAGACGGTGGCAAACAGTACCGCCGCCGGGAGGACGAGGAACATCATCTCGGGCATGTAGAAGATGTACGCCAGGAACACCTGCCCCTTGGTCAAGCCCGCCGCGAGGTAGTGGTCGAACTTGTCCGTGATATTGATGACGATCGCGAGGATGGGAAACCCGAGCATCACCACCGCGAACACGCGGGTCCACTCGCGCAGGACGTACTTGTCGAGCGTTCTCACGGCTGGCGCTTCCGCAGGCGCGCGAACCAGCTCGCGACGCCCCAGGTGCCGCCGCGCGCGTGCCCGCCTTCATGGCGTACCAGGAAGAGCAGGCCCGCCCCGATCAGGGTGAACAGCACGTTGGCCGTCCACATGGAGAAGAACGGAGAGATGATCAGGCGGTCTCCCAGGTCCTCCCCGACGATCAGTCCGATGTAGTAGACCGCGAAGACCGCTACCGACACGCCGATCACGAGCCCCGCGCCACCGCGCGAAAATCGGAGGCCGAGCGGGAAGCCGAGCAGGGCGAAGACGATGCACGCCGAGGAAATGGCGAGCTTTTTCTGGATCTCGACCTCGTACGTGGCCGCGCGCTGCCGCGAGCCCCGCTCCCGCATGGCCTCCCCCAGCCCGGCGCCCGGCGTGAGTCCGAACTCCGGCCGGCGGACGACGCCGGGCTGCGCTATCACCGGTGCCTGGAGACGCCCCGGAGGCGCCGGAGGAGCGAGTCGGGTGGGCGTCTGGGCCTGCGCCTCCCGGGGCAGCACCAGGTGGGCCAGTTTGCCCACGACACCGCAGTACCAACCGGGCAGGGTGTCGGCGCGGGAGGAATCGATGATGCCGTTCGGCAGGGCGATGCCCCCCAGGCGGCCGAGGTCGCGCAGGATCTGCGCCCGGCCTTCCAGAGGGGAACGGGCGGCGTCCATCCGGGCCAGCCGCACTTCCCGCGCCATTTCGCAGATACCCATTTCGCGCTCGCTGCGGAAGTCGTCTTCCGGCGTGCGTTCCAGGCTGTTGCTGACCCCGGCGACCCGGATCTGGTTGGTGTGGAAGAACGTGCGGTTGAACTGGAGGGGCTCGGAGCGCTTGATCTCCCGGATGTCCCCGTCGAGCAGGGTCAGGTACAAATCGGTGCCGCCAGGGGTATAAGCCATGCGGCCCGAATCGGCGACGACGATGCGTCGGCGTTCGGCGTCCCCCAATTCATAGATCGTGACGTCAGTGAGACGGTTCGTGGCCGGATCGATCCGCGCTGCGCGCAGGAAGAATTGTCCCGGCACGACCTCGTTGATCGCTTCCTCCTTCAACGCGAAGGACGGTTTCTTGCGCTGGATGTCCACGAGCAGGGTGCGGAGCCGATGATTGGAGCGGGGGAGGAGTTGGTCGTTCCAGACGAACGCCAGCACCGCGAGCACTGTGGCGCCGCCCAGGAGCGGGCGGAGCAGAGCCCCGATGCTGATGCCCCCCGCCTTCATCGCCGTGATCTCGTTGTCCTGCGCCAGCCGGCTCACGGTGTGCAGGACCGCGACGAGCACCGCCATCGGGATGGTCATCGCCACGATGAACGGGATCGACAGCACGAACACTTCGAGGATGACGCCCCACGGAAGGCCCTTGCCGACCAGCTGCCCGAATTGCTTGGCCACCTGATTCAACAGCAGCAGGGCGGTCAGGGCGCCGAGGGCGAAGCCCAGGGGCGCGAGGTGCTGCCGGAGGAGATAGCGACTGAGGATGCGCACGGCGGGTTGCGCCATTATATTCGGAACTCCAAGTCATCTCAAGGGATGCGTCTCACCGCCATCGCCGTCGCCCTCGCCACCATGATCGCAGGATCTCGGGCGCGGGCGCAGCAGACGGATTCGGCAGGCGCAATCGCTTTTCCCATCCCGCCGGTAGTACCCCTCAAGGCGCCCTACAATTCCGCGGTCCGCCCCGGTGGGCGGTACGGCATGGCCACCACGCCCCGTGCCGTCGCGACCACCTGGACCGTGCAGGTCACGTCACTCTTCCCGGATCAGGCCCGGCTCAACCAGGGGATCGGTTCGTTCGCCTTCGAGACGCCCACCGAACCGGGCGGGGGCGGGCCGAAGACCTTCGAGGCGTCGGGGCGGACCGGGGTCTTCGGGACGTACGCGGATATCGGGCTCCAGCTCAACGTCCGCTTCGAAGTGAAGGCGGATCAGTTCCGCAACCTCCAATGCACTGCGGACCAGCAGCAGAACCCTCTGGCCGGGTGCCAGGCCAAGTTCCCGACCATTTCGCCGAACCCGCAGTACTCCATTCTGTCGTCCGGAGTCATCGGACAGCGCCTCCACGTCAACGTGGACTTCAACAGCCAGCGCGAGTTCGACGCGAGCAACACGATCCAGGTCTGGTACGAAGGCCTGCCCGACGAGGTCCTGCGGCGGGTGGAAGCGGGGAACGTCTCGTTCGCGGTGCCGGCGTCCCGCTTCATCAGCGCCGCGGTGCCGGCGAACAATTTCGGATTCCAGGCTGTCGCCCAGGTGGGAGACCTGCAGGTCCGCGGGATTTATGCCCAGCAGAAGGGCACCGTAGTGAAGGACCGCACGTACACGGTCGGGCAGGTGACCAATCAGTCCGTGTCCCGCGACGGACGCGACCTGGACTACGAAACGGGGCGTTTCTTCTTCGTCGTAGATCCGGCACAGATTCCCGGATACCCGGCGGTCGACATCCTGAACCTCGACCAAGTGGCCCTGCCCCCCGATCTGCGGGTGAGTCCGGCGTTCCTGGTGTACCGCGTCCGCGCGGTGGCGCCGGGCAGTACCTCCAACCAGAACATCGGCGGCGTCAAGGCGGTGGCGTGCGGCGCCAGCACCGCCCGGGGCGGGGTGCAGTGCACCGGCGCGGGCGCCGAGCGCGCCGGGCCGTTCCAGTGGCAGATCCTGCAGCAGGGGAAGGACTACTATGTTGATCCTACGGGCGCGTGGTTCGCGATGGCGAGCGCACTGGACCAGAACGATTACCTCGCCGTTTCCTACGTCCCCCTGTCCGGCACCGATACGGTGGGAACGCTGCCGGTCACGGCGAGCGCCGACACCACCCGGGTGGACACTCTGCGCCTGGTCTACGATCCCACGCCGTCGGTGACGGCTGCGTCCCCCGCCTTCCGATTCGAGATCCGGAGCGTCTACCGGTTCGGCTCGTCGGACCTGACGCGCGAGACGACCCAACTGAGCCTCACGGTGAACCAGCGACAGCGCTCGGTGTCCGGACTGAGCTACCTCCAATTGCTCGGGCTGGCCGTCCCCAGCAATCCCACCCAATTCGATCAGTACAACCGCCTATTCCCGCGGACGCGGGACGGGGGCGGGGCACCGTTGCGGGACCTGTACGTCGTCCTTCCGCACCTCCGGCCTTTCGCCGACTCGACGAAGCTCACCCCCGCCGAACGGAACGACTCGCTGTACAAGACCCCACGGGGGTTGCTCGCCACGCAGGGTCCCCCGTCGGTCTTCGCGGTGCACTACCAGGCGACGGCGGTGGCCTCCGCGGATCGCTCCACGCTTTCGCTCAACAGCTTTCAGATCCGGGACGGCAGCGAAAAGATCTACGTGTCGGGCAACCAGCTCGTTCGAGGCGTGGACTACAGCATCGACTATTCCACGGGGACGGTGTCGTTTCTCCATCCCGATTCACTCTTTCAGAACGGGATCTCCCAGGTCCGCGCCCAGTTCGAGGAGCGGACCGGTTTCGCAGTGGCGCCCACGGCCATCTACGGGCTCGCGAGCGAGTACTCCCTGGGCAGCACGGGCCGGGTGGATCTCACCGGCATCTTCCAGAACCAGCAGAGTCCCTTCACCCGGCCCCCCCTCGGCTCCGAGCCGTCGTCGAGCTTCATCGGCGGCATCTCGACCGAGCTGCACTTCCAGCCGACCTGGTTGACCGACGTCGTCTCGGCGATCCCGGTGATGCACGGGGAGGCGCCGTCGTTCATCAACCTGAACGCGGAGATGGCGTTCTCCAAACCGCAGCCGAACAGCACGGGCCAGGCGTACCTCGAGGAGTTCGAGAGCCAGAGCGGCCGGTTCATCTCCATGTCGGACATCGACTGGCATTGGGGCAGTATCCCCACGACCACCCGGGGGGCGGAACCGTTCGGATTCACCGGGGATTTCGAGCAGCGGTTCGCGGCGTTCATGACGTGGCAGAGTCTGCCCGTGAACTGCATCAAGAACGACTGCGCGACGTATGGTTCGTCGCCGGTGCAGTTCCTGCCCCAGCAGATCGATCCGGAAATCCTGATTACCGGGGCGACCCAGACGCCGGAGCCGGTACTGTGGATGATGCTCAAGCCGGACACGGTCCTGGGACTCGCGCACACGACCGACGACTCCATTTCGCCCGGCACGCCGAACTGGGTCCGCCCGTCCACGGGGGGTCCCCGCTGGCGCTCGATCACCCAGACGCTGTCGGCGACCGGCATCGATCTGACGCGGACCGAATACCTCGAGTTCTGGGTGTGGGAGGACGGCAAACGAACCGCCCGTGCGAACAAGACCGCCGTGCTGTTCGATTTCGGGTCGACGTTCGAGGACGCCCTCGCGTTTGCCCCCGATTCGTTCACCACCAGTGGTCCCAACGATCGCGACACCACCTACTATGGCCAGCACGCAGTGGGGTTGGGCAAGCTCGACACCGAGCGGGACCCGTTGACCCACTCCTGGAGTGCTGCGGTCAACGACAACGGCATCCTGTCAGACCGTGCCATCGGCATCCTCAACGCGACCACGCATCAAATAGTCGATACGCTGCCCCTCTGCAGTGCCTCCGTGAACGGCGTCGTGGCCCAGTACGCGTTCGGGGACATTCGCTCCCGCTGCGGACGCAAGAACGGCGCGGTGGATACCGAGGACCAGGACGGGGACTTCCAGCTCGACTCCGTGGTCGGCGTAAAGACGCGCGAGGATTTCGTCCGGTTCGTCTTTCCAGTCGGGTCGGACAAGTACTACGTCCGGGACGGCGGCATGTCCCCGGACCCGGCGGGCGGTGCCGCCGGTTGGCGGCTCTACCGGATTCCCTTCCGGACCGATACGCTGACGCAGGGGAACCCCAATCTCCGTCAAGTGCAGACTCTGCGCGTCACAATCGTGGCGCCCCTGGAGGGTCCTCCGGGCACGCCCCAGCCTCAGGTGTACTTCGCTCTGTCCCGAGTGCAGCTGGTGGGCGCGACGTGGCTCAAGCGGGCCGACACCCCCATCCGCGGGATCGCCGGTGAAACGGGTGTGCTGGGGGGCCAGGTGATTGCGTCCTTCGTGAGCACGGAGAACCGCGACCTGGGGTACACCTCCCCCCCGGGCGTCGTCAACGAAGCGGCGAGCCAGGGCGCCAACCTCTCGGTCAACTCCACGCAGATCAACGAACAGTCGCTGCGGGTGCTGGCGTCTGGTCTGCACAAAGGGGAGCACGCGGAGGCGTTCAACCGGTTCACTACCGAGGGAGACAAGAACCTGCTCCGGTACAAGGAGCTGCGCGTCTGGGCCCGCGGGCGCGGCCCGGGCTGGGATGACGGCGACCTGGAGTTCTACATCAAGCTCGGCAAGGACGAGAACAACTTCTACATGTACCACACCCCGGCCCGCACCGCCTCGTGGGATCCGGAGGTGGTCGCGCAATTCGAGCCCTGGCTCCTCCTCCGGACCAAGGTGGAAAAGATCTGGCTCCAGGGCGCACCGCCCGGGGTCTATGGGGATTGTCCCGACACGAGCATCGTGCCGAACGACTCCTCGTACGTGGCGTGCAACGGACCGTATCTCGTTCACATCCACGATCCGGCGACCGCTCCGCCGAATCTGGCCGCGGTCGAGGAGCTGGCGACGGGGATGCTCCGGGTGAACGAACGGACGTTCATCGATCAAGCGGAGCTGTGGGTCGACGACATCCGGGTCAGCAACGTGGTGACGACGCTCGGCATGGCGGGCGCCCTCGACCTGTCCGTCACGGCGTCGAACCTGGCCGACCTCTCGTTGTCCCTGACCCGACGGGATGCCGCCTTCCAGCAGCTGGGGGAGGATCCGACGTACTCCACGGACGACGGCGTCAGCCTGTCCGGGACGTTCCACCTGGAGCGCTTCCTGCCTCCGGCCTGGGGGCTCTCAATGCCCCTGACGTACCAGTACCTGACGACGTCGAGCGCCCCGCAGTACCTGACCGGCACCGACATCCTCGCAGACGAGTTGGGGGACAGTCTGCGGACCCCGCGGTCCGTCAGCCGCACGGCCTCGTTCGGTTTCCGGCGCGTGAAACGTTCGCTGGGGTTTCTGGGGCGGTATCTCGTCGATCCGATCTCCTTTTCGTTCAACTACGCGGAAGGGGATGTCCGGACCAATCTCTCGAGTGCCTCGTCGTCGAGTTTCTCGTACGGCCTCACCTACAACCTGACTCCGAACCCGGTGCGCATCCCGTTGCTCCCGCGATTCCTCGACCGGCTGCGGCGGCGCCTGCTGGGTGGCTCGGACTCGCCGACGTTCCAGATCAACCCCACGAACCTCACGTTCTCGTCGTCGTACGCGGGCGCGCAGGCGGCACAATTGACGTTCCCGGTGGCGGTGCGTCTGCCCTCGGATGCGGCGATCGCGCCGGTCGGCTACTGGACCCGGCTCTGGCAGAACCAGGGCGCGCTCCAATTCGCCCCGTTCCGGGGCGTCACGGTGCGAGTGAACGGCGCATCGGTCCGCGATCTGCACGACTACGGTGACTCGACCTCGGTGGGTCGGTTGCTGTTGCTGCAGCGGCGCACGCTGTTCGGCGTGGACGTCGGTACCGAAACCCAGCGGCGGTTGACCACCTTCTTCGGCTTCACGCCGGTCATCTCATCCTGGCTCCGGCCCCGCCTGACGTTCACGGGCGCTTTCGCGCTGACCCGTGATCCCAACGCGACGGTCCCGGTACGGAGCGCAGACAGCGCGTTCCGCCTGCCCCTGGCATTCTCCAACTCCCAGCGGCTGGATGCCGGCGCCCAGCTCGATCCGGGCCGGCTGGCCCGGGTCACGTTCGGGGACAGCTCCTTCCTGGCGAGCGTGGTCAGGCATCTGGTCAACGTCGACCTGGCGTATTCACGGACGCGCAACTCGTCGTTCGGCCAGGCGCCGGGGGAACCCTCGGTCCCGTACCAGCTCGGGTTCGGATCCCTGTCGGACTCGATGTCGGCCTTCCGGCGTCAGGGCGGGGTCCTGGCGTCGTCCGCGACCCAGACGTCGACGGGCTCCGCAAGCGCCAACGCGAATCTGGTCCTGGGATTCCGGCTGGCGACGACATACCAGACGACGTCTTCCCTGTCCTGGGTTCTCCGGGGGACGGAACAGTCACCCGTCAGCTCCCACTCGCTGGACTGGCCGAATGGGACCCTCAGCTGGTCCTACTCCCCGCCGGCCGGGGGCTTGGGTCTCGGGAAGCTCCTGACCGGGGTGACCGCCCAAGTGAACGTGCGCAAGCACCAAACCTCGACGGCGCAGCCGACGGTCGACATCGGCAACAATCCGACGGAGGCCCTCAGTCAGGCGACCGAGCGGGTGACCGCGCCGAGCCTGACCTTGACCTGGGTGCACGGCATCCTCACGTCCGCGGACCACACCACGGATGTCTCCGAGCAGGTGGCGTCGGGAAGCGTAGTTCGCACCTCCACATCGACCTCGAACACCTATCTGGCGTTCGCGTTCCGGCCCCCAAAATCGGTCGTCAGGCTGCCGACCGACATCCGGACCACGGCCCGGTACACGGTGACGTCCAGCCTGCAATGCATCCAGCCGGCCTCGATCGAGCAGTGCGTCCCGTTCGTGGACACGCGGCAGCGGCAGGCCCAACTTTCCATGGACACGGAGTTTCCCCCAACCTTCAGCGCGGGGTTGCAGGTGGCCTACATCGTGAACCAGCAGTTTCAGCTGAACCAGAAGACGGCACAGCTGACCATCACGGCCTACGTGAGCCTGTCCACCAGCGTGGGGCAGTTCCGATGAACGGGCGGGCGGGCCGGGCGGGACTCGTGGCCGCCCTGATCCTCGCGGGGTGCCACGCCAAGGCCCGAGGCCCCAGGGAGTTCGACGGCGCCCGCGCCTTCACATACCTCGAAGCGCAGATGAAGTTCGGGCCTCGGATCCCCAACACGCCGGGCCACGACAGCTGCGGGGACTGGATCGAGGCGCAGCTCCGGAAACGCGCCGACACCGTGGTGGTCCAGTCGTTCACGGTGACCAACAAGAGGGGCGACCACATCCGGTTGAAGAACTACCTCGCCCGCTTCCGCCCCCACGCGGTCGATCGCGTGCTGTATCTCGCGCATTGGGATACGCGGCCCGTCGCCGATCAGGACGCGAATTTGGGGAACCAACGCAGACCCGTGCCGGGGGCCAATGATGGGGCGTCCGGCGTCGCCGTGCTCCTGGGCATCGCCGACGCCCTGAAGCAGCGGCCCCCCGCGGTGGGCGTGGACCTCCTGTTCGTCGATGGAGAGGACTACGGCAATTTCGACACGTCCACGCTCGACTCGTCGTTCTCCGACGTGCTCATGGGGTCCCGGTACTTCGCCAAGCACCTGCCTGATCCGAAGTACACGCCGATGATGGCGGTGCTCTTCGACATGATCGGTGCCAAGAACCTGGCGATTCCGGTGGAGCAGTACTCCCAGGCGTTCGCGCCGGAAGTCGTCGACCGCGTCTGGCGGGTGGCCGACTCCCTGGGGTACGGGAAGACCTTCCTCAAGCAGACCGGACCGTCCCTGATCGACGACCACACCATGCTGCAGCACGCCGGTATCCACACCGTCGACGTAGTGGATTTCGACGGCTACCACGCCTATTGGCACACGGTAGAAGACACGATCGACAAGGTCTCCGCTGAGTCACTCCAGATGGTGGGGGATGTGGCTATCGCCTTGGTGAGGTGAGATCCAGAAAAGGCCCGCATCTTTGGGGTACGTCGCGCGGAATCTTGATGGTGGCGGTCGGCGGGCGCTGTGTAGGTTGCAGATCATGGACGACAAACGCGCAGCCTTCCTCCTCGGACTCCTCCTCCTCGGCGGCGCCGGCACCCGCTTCGCACTGGCGCCGCGCCCGGCCCAGGCCCCCGGAGACGTGTCATTCGTTCCGGCCACCGATTCTCCTCCCGCATCGCCACGAGAGGTCGCGCACCAGGCCCTCCGACTCTCCCGTCCCCTGCAACCCGGAGAACGGATCGACCTCAATCAGGCTACTGCGTTGGAGCTGACGCGCCTGCCCCGTGTGGGGCCGGCGCTCGCACAGCGCCTCGTCCAGTGGCGGACCGCCCACGGACCATTCCACTCGCTCGCCGCCCTCGACTCGGTGCCAGGGGTGGGCCCCAAGCTGTTGGAGGGCTTGCGGAACGCGATCACCTTCTCCGGAGAGGTGCCTCCCGCGCCTTGACACACCCACCCCCCAAACTATGTTAGATGCTTCAACCACAACGAGTTGCATACGGCGGTACCGGCGGCGACCACCGAAAAACTGGGCGACATCCTCCTCCGCGAGGGGCTGATCTCCCCGGAACAGCTCAAAAAGGCCCTGGCCGAGCAAAAGGCCAGTGGGATGCGCCTGGGCTACACCCTGGTGAAGCTCGGTTTCGTCGAGGAAACCGAGATCACCAAGATGCTGGCCCGGCAATACCGGATGCCCGCAGTGGACCTCTCTCGCTTCGAGGTCGACCCCAAGATCCTGAAGCTCATTCCCGGGGA
This sequence comes from Gemmatimonadales bacterium, assembly GCA_036270745.1. Taxonomy (GTDB): domain Bacteria; phylum Gemmatimonadota; class Gemmatimonadetes; order Gemmatimonadales; family GWC2-71-9; genus 40CM-2-70-7. The sequence continues at coordinate 10,754 of DATBBZ010000370.1, forward strand.
CATCGCGGCCAAACACACCGTCCT
>DATBBZ010000371.1:0-4539 GCA_036270745.1 Gemmatimonadales bacterium
GGGTGAGAACGCCTCGATCTTGGCCGCCGCCGTCCCACTCGGCGTAAAGTCGGGCATTCCGTACTCATCTAAGAAGTCGCCGATAGCCGCCTCAGCGAATATCCGAAAGCGAGTCTGCTTGTCCCCTATCGCCGGCAACCCGAAGGCGTCGGTATTCACGTACAGGACAGTTCCACTAAACAGCACCGCGAGTCGACTCTTCGGGTCTTGAGCGCCACGCTGAACTCGATAGTAGAAGCCAGTTGCGTCCCGGTTGGGGATCGCACTGACCTCGTCGAACTCGAGCAATGCGAGCCCAAGGTCGCGGGCGGGGCTCACGACGACAGTGGGCAGAGCCTTCAGGGGTGTAGGGGTTGCTTCTACCATGGCCATTCCAGTCAGGCTCGCAGGTGCCATGGAATGTAGCTGGCAATGTGACGACCCTCGTGCCGGCCACACTTGGCTTGCAAGGTTTGGTCGAACGAATGGTGCGGCCCTGGGTTCGGCATTCGTACTTGACACAACGCTCAGCCACCCGCCGATTGTCGTTACGATGAACCATCCCGATTCACGGCATGATACATCGACGTCGTTCTCGCACCCCAATGGGCCACGGATTGTAATGCCCTCCTCCCTCGACACCGCGGGCGCATGACCCTCCTCTGGATCGCGGTCGCGATTGCGGCCCTCGTTGGCGAGCTCCTCATCACGAACTTCCTTCTCCTGTTCTTCGCAATCGCCGCCCTCGTTGCAGCAGCCCTCGCGGCGCTCGGTCTCGGGCTACCGGTGCAACTCACCACGTTTTTCGGAGCAGCGCTTTTCCTTCCGATATTCCTGCGACGCGGGATCGTCCGCAGATTCAGCGGTCGCGGCGTCCCCTCCCGAACTGACACACTCGTGGGCACGCTGGCCCTGGTTACGGAAGCCATCGACCCCGTTCTTGGAACGGGTCGCGTCAATGCCGGAGGAGAGGATTGGGCGGCTCGTTGGACTGGAACTGTTGCAATTGGGGCGAAAGTGACGGTCCTGGGTGCCGACGGCATCGTGCTTCTTGTCAGTCCTGTGGCCTCGCCTCATCCATGATTGCCCGCGTGCTTCAGACCCCCCTGGAGGCCTAGTATGGGCTTGGTGCTGCTGGTCGCCCTGGTAGTAGTCGCATTCGTGGTCGTTGCCCTTGGATTGAAGATCGTACCGCAGAAGCAGGTGCTGGTCATAGAACGGCTCGGGAAGTTCCACACGAAGGCTGAAGCAGGGATAAACCTAATCGTCCCGTTCATCGACTCCGTCCGGGCTCGTCATGATCTTCGGGAGCAAATCACGAAGATCGAACCGCAATCAGTGATCACAAAAGACAACGTGACCATGGAAGTCGACGCCGTCATCTACTTCCTGATTGCTGACCCCGTGCGGGCGACCTATGAAGTCGCGAACCTGGCATGGGGCATCGACCAGCTGACGTTGTCCGCTCTTCGCAACGTTGTTGGTGCGCTCGACCTCGATCACACGCTGACATCTAGAGACACCATCAACTCCCAGCTTCGCACCGCATTGGATGCCGCGACGCAACAGTGGGGCATCAAGATCGTTCGGGTCGAGCTGAAGAACGTCACGCCGCCTGAAGAGATTCGCCTTACGATGGAGAAACAGATGACCGCCGAGCGGAGCCGCCGCGCCGCGGTGACCACGGCGGAGGGCGAGAAATCCTCCGCCATTCTGCGGGCTGAGGGGCTCAAACAATCAGAAATCGTCACGGCCGAAGGGAGCAAGCAGGCTGCGATACTTGGTGCCGAAGGGCAAGCTGAAGCACGGCTACGCGTCGCTGAGGCTGAAGCACGCGCCCTTCGGGTGGTCGCGGAGGCACTAGGGGCCCAGGGGAACTCCGCACAGTACCTGATCGCGAGGACCTACCTGGAATCCCTGAGTGGCATTGGGAAGGACGCCGAAAAGGTTGTGTTTATGCCGTTCGAGGCAAGCGCCGCGCTCTCGTCGATAGCTTCCATTCGGGAGCTATGGAAGGTGGCGCCAACTTCGAGCAAATAAGCACTCCTGGGGTGAGAGCTCTCCTGAACTCAGATTCGGAGAGCCTTCCCTGAAGCGCTCCACGAGAGACGCCGCTTCAGCCAGTCGTGATGCGGTTCTGCGCACGTTTTCGGGCCAGACTGTGCCGCCGCGTCTGGACCGTCCCGCTCGCCTGGAGCGACTCCCTCAGGCACGTTCAGGGGGTGTTCGCGATACTCGGCCCTTGGCATCAATAGCGGGAAGGTGGAGTCCGTCCGCGCCCAACCACGAGCACGCCGGAAATTAGGACGTCGGGTGGGAATAGCTCGGTCGCTCTGGAGTGACTGTGGGAGACGGCGGCGCAAGCACCGGAGGGGACCAGGAACATTGTCCTGGGTAGGGACTCAAACGAAATCGTGCAACTTCCCGCCCCGGAGATCATTGAGAACCCCGAGTAGGCGGATATGACTTGCGTCACCTTCGAACCAATGCCAAAGCCCTGCGGGGTCCGGGCGACTGAGTCGAGGGGCTGGATGCGAGTGATGAAGCTTGCCGGAAAGGTGTCCGATAGCACCGCGGAGACGAGAGCGGAACCTAGGCGCACGAGGACCGCCGGACCACCAGAACGTTCGAGCGACCAGACATGTAGGGTCTCCGGGCACCGCCTCCGCAACTCAGACAGTGATTCGCCAAGTGCAATCGGGCCAATCGAGTCGGGCGTGATCACCGGTATCAGCGTCGTGCATTGGGGGGTTAGGCCGGGGTGGATCCGCCTGAGGTCATACGTGAGCGAGGGCCGGGGCCAAGTCGCCAGTGTAGATCGCGCGAAAGCGCTATCGGAGATTGACAAGGTATCCGAGGTCGAGCGCTCCGCGGACTCTGTGGCCGTCGGCGCCTCCACCCACATCGCGAGCACGCGGACGGTGAGCACGACGCTGTCGTCCGATATCTCGCAGTTGGGAGAACGGTAGTTAAGGTCGAAGGAAATACCGGGGTGACTCGGGAACGTCGCCTCTACGATAGTGCACTCCTCGGCGCCTCCATCAAGATTCCCCGGGCCATACGCTGCCCTCAGCTCTCGGTAGGTCGACCCCACTCCCACTCCCTCGGCCGTGCGCAAGGTCGAGTCAAGCACCTCGAGCGCCGACACGCGTTGGTTGGAGGTAGTGTCGCCCAGCATCGCGCCGACCAGGGACGATCCGAGTCGCATGACCGCGACCGCCGACCATTCGTCAGGTTCGGAGCCGCTCCTCCACAAGTGCAGGAACGGGCAGACGGCCCGAAGCTCGTTGAGGGTCACGCCAGGGCGGAGGGGGCCGATAGAGTCACGGTGGACGACGGGGGTCGCGGTGACGCATTGTGGCACACCTGAGCGGAGCGTCGGGCTTGAGCGGACTCGCCACTCTTCAAAGGCATTGCCGGGATCTGGCCAGCCGCTCGCCGAGCGGGCCAGGAAAACGGAGTCGGCGACGGTGTCCAATGTCGGGTCGAGTGGAGCGGCTGGGCGAGCAGTGTCCGGCGCTACGGCAGCCGTAGGCGGAGGTGTGGGTACAGGCTTGGACGACCCCCGGCACGCCCACGCACAAACCAGGGTGAGAGGTAGGATCAAGCGCATCTAGTGCTGAACCCCGAACAGCAAGGTCAAACTCCTATAGTACGGGGGTGGGTAAGTCGGCGTGACGCCCGCAAACGAACCCGCCAATCCACTCTGCATCTAGTCCGACCGTTGTTGGCAAACTACTCCTGTTCACGACCCCCGCCACTCTGATCGCGCTCTCCCGCGAAGCGGAGCTACGACTCGCCCGCGGCGTGATCGGGTGAGTCCTGCCCGCGTCCTGGAGGGGCAAGCGGAGAGGCGGTAGCGGCTTACAGGGCCTTTTTGCGGCCTCCCCACTGTAGTGTGAGGTCGTTTCTGCCCATGTTGCGGCTAACTCCCGGTCGAAATGCCGGTCGCACCCTGGTTGAAAGTCCAGTGGAAATGCGCTGGGGCAATCACGGTGCCAAGGCGGGGGGTGGTCGGGGGTCGGTCCGGGGGTCGGTCGGGGACTCGGACCGGGGGTCGGTGATGGGGACGGCGGGGCAATGCCGGGGCAACGAATGAGGCGTTCGCCTGGCCTTGTCGTGATGGTTGCCGGCGCCCTCCCAAAGGCCCCTTGGGGGGCAACGAGGCCCTAGTTACCGTTCGGGAGTTGGGCAGTACAACATAGCGCGCAAACAAACTGTAAGTCGCGCCGCAGCTGATCGGGCTGGACCTCTGGTTCCGCCCGGCAGTCGCGGTGCGATTTTCGTTTTTGGGGCTGGCCTAGTGCGGGCGCCACCACCGCGACGGGTGGGATTTCGGGGTGAAGAGGTGTCCCGATGTCAAAGACTGCGCTGGAAGCATGCGTCGAGCTCCTGTTCCGGAAAGCCAGAGAGCAGCGAGAGCTCTTTGGAGACGAGGGGCGGGCAAGAACGCTGGAGGCTGGGGCGACTGTCGAGGAGGCTTTGAAGACATCCCAGGACGACGCTGCCGCAGGGTCGACAGGACGATGAAATCGAACTCAATTCCGGTTCCGCGTGGGT
>DATBBZ010000372.1:0-15849 GCA_036270745.1 Gemmatimonadales bacterium
CCCTAGTACCGCAGCACGCCCTCGAGGAACTCGGGCGCCTTGGGGAGTGGCGCCGGGCGCTCGTACCGGAGGATCCGCTCCACCTGGAAGATGTGGAAGGCGAAGTCCTGGCCGGCCACCCGGAACGTCACCAGCTGGACATCGTCGCCCGCGCTCATTGAATCCGTTCTCCCAGCGCTTCGAGGTCGAGGATGGGGATCAGGTCCCCCTCCCGGCGCCCCATTCCGGACGCCCACGGCAATGATTCCCCGGGTGGCACCGGCAGGGGCGCCTCGCGCACCACTTCATCGGCGTCGTCCACTTCGAGCTCCACCAGCCGACCGCCTAGGCTCACGAGGACCATCGCTCCTCCCCGCTCGACGGGGGGTGTCTGATTCTTGAGGAGCGCGCCCAGGTGAATCAGCGGCACGAGCCGGCCGCGCGCGGGCGTCAGTCCGCGCACCGCGGGGAGGGACCGGGGCACGTCCAGCACCTCACCCAGGTCTCCCACTTCCAGCACCGGACCGAGCGGGAGGCCATAGGGCCGGCCGCCGACGCGGACCATCACATAGCCCTGCCCTCGTCCCTTCACGGGCGCGCCGCCCTTCGGGTCAGCTCACCGGAGACGCGGTCGGCAATCTCGGTCAGCGGCAGCACCGCATCTACGCCGCCCGCCTGCGCGGCCGCGCCGGGCATGCCGCCGATCACGCACGTCTCCTTGCTCTGCGCCAGTCCCAGACCACCAGCATCGTGCAGGGCGCGCAGGCCGTCCGCGCCGTCCCGCCCCATGCCGGTCAGCACCACACCGACCGCCCGCGTGGCGAATACACTCGCGACCGACCGGAACAGCGGGTCGGCGGCGGGGCGGACCCCCCAGATGGGCGCCGATTGATCGAGCGCGATGACCGGTCCATCGGGTGCAGGCTCCACCCGCATATGATAATCCCCCGGCGCCACGTATGCCGTATCCGCGACGAGAGGCGCACCGTGATCCGCCTCGACCACGCGGATCGCACTCATCGAGTCGAGCCGTTCGGCGAGGCTCCGGGTGAAGCGGGCCGGCATGTGTTGGACCACCAGCACACAGGCCCCCTTCCCCGGATTGAGATGCGGGATCACTTCGGCGAGCGCCCGTGGTCCACCGGTCGAGGCGGCGATCGCCACCGCAAGCTTGGCCCGTCCTTTCAGACCCAGCTCCGGCGCGTGCTGCACCGGCTTCGGAGGCCGCGCGAGCACCGACACCCGCGACAGGTCGGCCGCGAGGGCCCGGCGCACGGCCTCGATCAGCAGCGGCCCCAGCGCCTCCATGGATTCGCGGTTCCGCTCATCCGGCTTGGCGACGATCTCCACGGCCCCGAGCTCCAGGGCACGAATCGCCGCCGCCGTCCCGGGCCCCGCATGCGCACTGACGACCACGATGGGGCGCGGGGACTCGGACATGATGTACCCGATGGCGCCGAGGCCGTCGAGCTCCGGCATTTCCAGGTCCATCGTCACGACGTCGGGCTGATACTGGTGGATTTTGCGGACCGCATCGAAGCCGTCCCGCGCGGTGCCGATCACGCGGAAGGGGCCGTGCTCGGACGGCCCACCCCCCAGCACGTCGACGAGGACGCGGCGTATGAGCGCACTGTCGTCCACCACCAGCACGGTGGGACGCGTGTCAGATGGTGGCGACATCGGAGCCCACGGTCCGGATTTCGACGCTGCCGTCCGCCAGATGAAAACGCACCGAGCGACCCTGGGCCCCGCCGACCGCCTCCGCCATGACGGGGACGGCGGCATCCCGCAGCGCATTCCGGGAGGCGACGACGTTCCGCTCTCCCATCTGAATGGTTCCGGGCGTCATCAGGGCCGCGAACATACTGGCCCCGCCCGCGAGCTTCGCCACGATCCGGCGGGGGTCCGCGCCCAGCTGGGTCATCCGCTGCAGCAGGAGCGGCACGGCGGTCTCCGGAAACTTCGCGGGGTTGGAGGCGTCGCGTGCCAGTGAACGGGACGGCAACAGGACGTGGGCCATGCCCCCGACCTTCGCGTCCTTGTCGTAGAGCATGATCGCCACGCAGGAGCCCAGTCCCAGCGTCACCAGATCCGCCGAACCCTTGTCGGCGGCCCAGTCGGCAACCGTGACCACCGTCTCCTTGGGCTTCGCGGGAGCGCGGGTCAGGCGGGCCGCCGGTAGATCCGTTCGCGCGGATCCTGGAGCTCGAGGAGATCGCGGCTGTCGCCGAAGAGGGTCTCGACCTTCCCCAGCACCATGATGCCGCCAGGCCGCAGGGCCTCGGCAAACCGGATGAAGAGCTTTTCCTGGCTGGGGCGGTCGAAGTAGATCACCACGTTGCGGCACACGATGAGGTCGTATGGGGCGCGGGGCGGACGCTCTTTCAATAGATCATTCCGCGCCACGTGCACCAGCTGCTTGATCAGCGGCACGGGCTCGCGCGGGGCCGGCTTGGTGAAGTAGCGGTCCGTCATGGCCTTCGGCATCTCGACGAAGGCGGCGTCCGCGTACTGCGCCGTGGCCGTCCGCTCGAGGGACGCGCGGTCGATGTCACTCGCGTCCACGCGGGTGCGCTCGACCTGGGCCTCCAGGCCCGCCATCCGGGCGATGTCCGCGAAGAGCGCGGCGATGGTGTAGGGCTCCTCGCCCGACGCGCATCCCGCCGACCACGCCGCGTACTGCCCCTGCCGTTCCTTCCACGCCGCGGTGACCAGGGGCCGCAGGGCGTCCCAGGTCTCCGCGTTCCGGTAGAACTTCGTGACGTTGATGGTGAGCGCGTCGAGCAGGTGCTCGTATTCTTTCGCGTCCCGGGACAAGAGACCCGCATACGCGTCGTAGGTATGGACGCCGCAGGCGCGCATCCGCACCGCGATCCGCCGCTTCAAGCACTTGTCCTTGTACGCCTCGCAGGAGAAGCCGCGGGCACCGGCGATCTGCTGAGTGAGCGCGCGAAAGGCGCGCTCATCCTCATCCGGCGTCACTTGAGGGCGCTCAGGGTATCCAGATTGGATTTGACGAGCTCGTGCGCGGGGTTGAGCTCGAGCGCCTTCTTCCACATCTGGGACGCCAGCTCCCGGTCGTTCCGCTTGTAGGCGATGTTGCCGAGCTTGAAGTAGACGTCGTCGCCCAGGTCGGGTGACAGCTCGATGGTCCGCTGGTAGGCCTCCCACGCTTCGTCGTAGCGGGCCGCGCGGTACTCCAGGTCGCCCAGGTTCTTCGAGAGCTGAGGATGGCTGGGCTCGTCCCGGAGCGCACTGCGCACCAGCTCCTCGGCGCCCGGCAGATCACCGGCCAGCTCCCGGAGGACGGCCCGGTTGTTGCGCAGCACCGCGTTGTCGGGGAATGCCCCCACCGCCGCCTCCGCGAGCTCGTCGGCGGCTTCGAACTCGCCCGCCGCCGCGGCCGCGAGCGTCCGGGCCCAGTACCAGACGGCGGGCACCTTCTCGCCGAAGAGCTCCTTGGCCCGGTCCAGCCGGCCCGCGGCGCTCTCGTAGTCCCCCCGCTTCAGCGCGACGACCCCCCACCCCAACGCGATCCGGGCGTCGTTACGGTTTCGCGTGGCGGCTTCGGCATACGCGCTCTCCGCTTCCTCGAGCCGCCCCAGGTGTTCGTAGGCGAGCCCAAGATTGTGCAGCACCGCCGGACGTGAGCCCCCCTTCTCGGCGCCGATCCGGAATGCCTCCATCGCCTCGCGCCAGCGTGCCTGCCGCAGCGCGACCAGGCCGATGAAGAACAGGGCGTTCGCATCCCCGGGGCGCAGCTCCGAGACCCGGCGGAACTCCCGGGCCGCTTCCTCCAGCATGCCGGTCTTGTAGAAGGCGACCCCCAGGTTGCGGTGCTCTTCCACGCGCGCATCCGTGACCTTGGAATCTTCCGTCTGGCTGGTGGTGGTGCGCCCGGCGCGGTGCAGGAAGCCGGCCGTCAGCAGTCCGTAGAGCGCCTTGCCGACTTCGAACTCGCCCAGGCCGGTGTCTTCGATGAGGGTGTGGATGTCCCGCTCGCCGTCGATCAGCGGGAGCAGACGCTCCTGCGTCGGCGTGAGCGTCACCTCGCTGATCTCGAGGTGATCGCGGTCCACGATGAAGATCACGTCGAACGACGGGATCTTCTTCTCGATCAGGCTCCACTCGTCCACGCGGCGGGCGCCCTCGAGCAGGAGCGACTCGGGGTTGATCGCCACCAGGAAGTCCTGGCGCTCGGGGCGGACGTCGGCTTCGAAGTTGAAGGTCCCCTGGGTCCAGGTGAACAGGAAGTAGACCGACTCCTCGATCTGCACCCGCATGTATCGCTCGAGGTCGGCCTGGGTGATGGCCCCCTGTTCCACCAGGATGGCGCCGAGTTTCTTTTCCCGGTTCTTGGACTGGCCCTGGAGGTGAATCCCGTCCTCCAGCTGCTGCTGGGAGATCTTTTCGTGCTTCACCAGGATGTCGCCCAGCCGGTCGCGACGGTTGACGATGCTGGCGTAGCAGATCCGTCCCCGGTCGAAAAAGATGTAGCCGAAATTCTGCCGGTCGGCGATCGACAGGCACCCGGTCTTCTGCCCCAGCGCCAGGAGCTGGAGCACGTCCGGGAGACTGGCCTCCTTCAGAGAGCCCTTGATCGCCATCTAGCGCAGGTCCTCGAGCATACGGTCCGCCGGCACCGGCCACTCCCACACCATCTTCTCGCGGCTGCGCACGCCGCCCGCGCTCGACACGACGATCCCGGACGTCCGGAAACCCGACGTCCGGCGCCGCGGCGGCGCCTCCCCTTCCAGGACTACGCGCGCCAGACCCGCCGTCAGGGGTTGGGACTGCGCGTCGGCCGCATCCTTTACCCGCTGGAGATCCGCCAGCATGGCGCGGATGGACGCCGCCGGGCGGTCGGCGAGGTAGTCGAGCAACGCCGTCTCGACCTTCCCGAGATTCCGCTCCAGCACCGCGCGCCGCACCACGCGGTCAGGCTCGGTGAAGGTGACCACCAGGCCCCCCGCGAGGCGCGATTGAATACGCTCCTCCAACCCTTCGAGCGTGTTGGGTGCGGTCGGCGCCGTGAAGACGAGCTGACGGTCCTTGTCTTGAAGCACGTTGAAGAGATTGAACAGCTCCTCCTGGGTGCGGTCTTTCCCGGCCAGGAGGTGCACATCGTCGAGCAGCAGCGCCGTGACGCGGCGATACCGGGCACGCCACCAGTCGACCCGGTCGCCTTCGATGGCCGCAATCAGCTCGTCGACGAACGCCTGCGTCGACAGACAGGCGACGACGGCCCGCGACCGGCCCGCCAGCTCCAGGCCGATGGCGTTGAGCAGGTGCGTCTTGCCGAGCCCGCTCGCGCCCACCAGCACCAGGGGGTTGAATTTCTTTCCCGGGCTCGCGATCACCTCGCGAATCGCGGCCAGCTCCTTCTCGTTCGAGGGACCCGCGGCGAAGGTCGCGAGCGGAAACGCCGCCGACGGGCCCACGGGTGGGGCGGCCCCTTCGCGGACGCGGACCGCCACCTTCTCCGCTTCGTCCAGCCGCTCGGGGTCCCGGAACACACTGTCCCCCGCGGCCTGCGGGTCCAGCATCTGGACCTCGGCGGCGAGCACCTTGAGCCGCTCGATGTCCTTCACGAAGCCGGCGATGACCTGATCCACGGCGCCGGGCGTCTCCTGCGCGAGCAGAGCCTCGAGCCGCTTGGTGCGGAATCCTTCTCCCTCCCAGCGGAGGATGGCCTCGCTCACCCGGGCGCGCCACGCCTCGACCGCGCGGCCCACCGTGGCGGTGACATCCGACAGGAAAGTCGAGAACTCGTCGGGTGGGGGTGCCGGCGCGGCGGCGGGCTCGGCGGCCTCACCCGGAGCCGCGATGCCAAGCACCTGCCGCGCGGCGGCTTCGGTGATGGGCGCGTCGTTCACCGCCTGGAAGGCGATCAGGCGATTCAAGGCACCCATCAGCTCACGGACGTTGACTAACTCGACGCCAGCCACCGTCTCGAGCACGCCGGCCTGGAAGCTCGTCGCCCGCTCCTCGGCCTTCTTGCGGAGGATGGCGACGCGCGTCTCATAGTCGGGGATCCCCATGTCCACCACGAGCCCGCCCGAGAAGCGCGAAATCAGGCGCTCGTCCAGATCCGCGATCTCCGCGGGCGCCCGGTCGGACGCGAGGACGACCTGATGCCCGGCGGACTGCAGCGTCTCGGTCAACCGCAGGAGCTCCGACTGCGTCTCTTTCCGGTTGGTGAGGAACTGCACGTCATCGACGAGCAGCATGTCCACCGACTGAAACCGGCGGCGGAACGCGTCCCCCTGCCCCGCCGCGATGGCCGCGTGAAACGCTTCGACGTACTCGTCGAGGGTGAGGTATTCCACGGACAGGTTGGGTGCCACCTTCTTGGCCGCGTGTCCGATGGCCATCAAGAGGTGGGTCTTGCCCAGCCCCGATCCGGAATAGATGAAGAGCGGGTTGTACGCGGACCCCGGATTCTCGGCCACGGTGCGTCCGGCGGTGACCGCGAGCCGGTTGGCCGCCCCGACGACGTAGGAGTCGAAGGAGAACTTGGGATTGAGCGCCGCGGTCATGCGGGGGCCCCCTGCGCGAGCTTCTTGAGCACCAGCTCGGAGATGCCCTTCAGGCTCTCGAACACGCCGGTGCCATGGAGCGCGTCGGCCGGGAAGCTGGGGACCGCGCGGAAGTTCAAGGCGTCATCCATCTCGGCGGACGTGAGAATCAGCTCCTTCGGCAAGTCCTGCTTGTTGTACTGGAGCACGAGCGGCATGGTCCGGACGTCCACGCCTTGGTCCAAGAGGTTGGCGTGGAGGTTCTGGAGGCTTTCCAGATTCTCGTCGAGCTGGCGCCCCTGGCTGTCGGCCACGAAGACCACGCCGTCCGCGCCCTGCAGCACCAGCCGGCGGGTGGCGTTGTAGTACACCTGCCCGGGCACCGTGTAGAGCTGAAAGCGCGTGGTGAACCCGGAAATGCTCCCCAGATCGATCGGCAGGAAATCGAAGAACAGAGTGCGGTCGGTCTGCGTGGCGAGCGAGACCATCCGTCCCCGGCGGGCCTCCGGCACCCGGCCGTAGATGTAATGCAGGTTCGACGTCTTTCCGGACCGCCCCGGTCCGTAGTAGACGATCTTGCAGGTGATCTCGCGGGTCGTGAAGTTGACGAGCGACACGCGCTATCTCCCGAAGAGCGAGTTGAGGCTGTCGGTCAATTCACGCTCGAAGTCGGCGGCCAATACCTGTTTCTGTTCGGAGCCCTTGGGGCTCGCGCCCCGGAGGTCGGTGGCGAGCTGCTCGAAGAATAGCTGGACCAGCCCCAGCGACGTGGCCGCAAGGTCGTAGACCGCGAGGACCACCACCGGCCCGCGGGCGGTCGTCACCAGGGCGAGAAAGACCCCGTGTTTCTCTCCCTGGTGCGCCAGCCCTGCAAAGGGGGGCTCGCCCAGCTGCCGCGCCATTTCCGTCGTCGACGCGAAGATCGCCGCGCCCAGAGCGGCGGCCGACATCACATCCACGGCCCGGGCGAACCCGGACTGCGCCAGCACCTGCCCCGCGGGCGTCATCAACAGGACCAGGCGCACTCCGGCCTCGTGCACGAAGGTCGTGAGGGGCTCGAGGGTCCAGGCCTCGACCGCGCGCGCCCCCCCCTTCACGCGACCGACTCCGCGGCGCGCAGCAGCTCGAGGCGGACCAGACCGGCATTCACGCCCGGGTCGGCGACCGCCACGATGAGCATGCCGGAGCGCGCGGGCACTACCAGCAGGGCCCCGCGTTCCGCCTGCAAATGCCAGAAGACATCGCTCCCCACCCCTCCCGCTTCCATGGCGCGGCCCAACCGGGTGGCCAGGCTCGCCGCGAGCGCGGCCACCGCCGTGCCCTTGATCCCTTCCATGAGGCTCTCGGCCACCACCAGCCCGTCGGCCCCGGTCACGACCATCGCGCCGCGCACCCCACGCACGCCGGTGATGCCGTGCAGCGCGGCCTCGTACCCGTGGGCGCTCATGCCTGCTGCTCCAGCCAGCGCCGGGCGATAAGGGAGGCCCGCTGGGCGATCACCGCGAGGCGCCCCATCGGCACGCTGCGGTCGCGGACGACGAGCAGGAGCGCGTCATTGGTCGGGGGCGTGAGATGGACGTTCCCCCGCGGCCCCTCGGCGGACAACCCCACCCAGCCGCCGAGCCCCAGCAGTTTGGCCGTCCGGCCTGCTTCCTGCGAAACGCCCGCGAGATAGGCGGCCACCGCCTGCGTAGCGTCCCGGCCATCGGCGCTCCGCAAGGCACCGCCCAGCACCTGACCGGCGGCGTCGAGCAGCAGGAGTCCCTCCTGCGCGCCCTCGAGGCCTGCGAACACCCGTTCTTCCGGGATCGGCTCCGCCACCTCCGGCGACACGGGGACGACCTCGGTGGAAGGTCGCTCCCCGGCCGGGACCCCGCCGCGGACCATGGCCAGCGCCTGATCGACGGCCGGATCATCGGGATCGATCTTCTTCGCTTCGCGCAGGTGCGATTCCGCCTGGGCCAGGTCGCCGACCTTGAAATAAAGGAAGGCGAGCCCCTTGAGCGCGCCCGTGTGGCGGGGCGCGATGCGCAGGGTCATGTCCCACTCGTCGAACGCATGTTCGTAGTCGTGCCGGTCGGCCTGGATGCGCGCCAGCAGATCGTGCGCGTCGGCCAGGTGCGGATGCCGCTCGAGTCCGTTCGTCGCCACCCGCTGAGCCAGGTCGAACTGGCGCTTCTGGCGCAGGAGCTCGCCCAGCCGGACGAACACCAGGCTGTGCGGGTCCTGCGCGAGCTGGGCGGAGAGCAGCTTGATGTCGTCAGCCACTCGCCCCTCCCGAGCTCAAGCCGCCCAGGATCTGCGCCGCCGAGCGGGCGCGCTTGACCTCGTCGAGGCGGGCCAGCTCCGTCTCGGACTGCGCCGCCAGCCGCTCCCACCGGTCCCACTCTTCCACGCCCTCGGCGAAACGCCCGACGCCGACCAGTGCGAATCCCAGGGCGCGGTGCGCGGGCGCGAGGAGCGGATCGAGCCGGATCGTGCGGCGCAGCTCCTCGACGGCGTCGTTCGCCCGGCCCGCCGCCAGGTGGACCTGGCCGAGCAGGAGGTGGACGCCGGGGTCATGCGCGTGGAGCGCGACCGCCTGCTCCGCCGCACCCCTCGCCTTCTCGAGGTCGCGGTCCTTGAGCGCGCCTTCGGCCTGCGCCACCAGCTCGGTGACGGCCGAGGTCTTGCGGCCGCCGGCCCCGAACGCCCGCTCGCCGAACGCGATGACGCCCGCGCTCTCGAGCCCGAAGAGGGTCTTCGCGATTTCGAACTCGGAGCGCCCCAGCTCGGAGGCGACCCCGCGGACGTCCCGTTCGCCGTCGATCAGGGCGAGCACTTCCCATTCGGGCGGCAGGAGGTCGAGGTCGCCCGGCTGTCCCTCGGTGGCCGCGGCGAAGCTCGGCACCATGCCGACGTGGGGGACGCGCTTTTCGATGCGTGACCACTCGTCGATCCGGCGCGCGCCCTCCATGAGCAATGCCTCCGTGGGAATGCGCACCGCGGCCTCGGCGGGAAAGGCGGCGTCCCCCGAGCCCTCACTGAAGGAGAAGTATCCCTCCTGCCAGCTCATCACCTCGAACACGACTTCTTCCACCTGGAAACGGACCTGCCGCTGCAGCTCCCGGTTGGTGATGGCGCCCATCTCGACCAGAATCTCGCCGACGCGGCGGGCGTCGCCCTTGCGTTGCCGGTCGCGCGAGCGCTCCAGGTCCGCTTCGGTGATTTTCCCGGTGCGGATCAGCATCCCGCCCAGGGGATGCGGGTTGCTCTGGATCTGCGCGAAGATGATGGCGCCGTTCTCGAAGTACACGGTTCCCGAGTTGTGACGCAGCTCGGAGGTGACGCGCAGCGATCCCGTCTTCCGGCTCAAGTCGAGCAGTTGGAAGACGTCGTGGATGCCCAGTTCCTTCAGCGGTCCTTCGATGGGCATAGGCTAGGCCGCGTCCGAGGCGAAAATGGTCTGGAGGTCGGCGGCGGTCCTGGCGTGCATCTTGGCCCGCGACGCGTAGGTGCCACCCGGATCGAGCTTGATCACCTTGTCCCACGCCCGCACGGCCTCGGGGTACCGGTGCCGGCGGGCGAGCGTCACTCCCAGGTGGAACAGGGCTCCCACGTGTTCGGGATCGAACTTGAGAACCCGCCGGAACGCCTCGGCTGAAGCGTCGAGCCGCTTGTCGTCGAGGAGGGCCCGGCCGAGCAGGAGCAGGGCCTCGAGATCGTAGGGATCCTGCTCGAGCAGGTCGGCGAGCTTCGCGACGGCCACCCGCACACGCCCGCTCTTTCTCAGGAGCTCGGCCAGCGCCAGGTTTGCCTCGTGGAAGGTCGGCAGCGCGTCCAAGGCGTTTTCGTACGCGCGCTGCGCTTCACTCCATTCCTCTTTCTCTTCGTGCAGACGGCCGAGGTCGAGCCAGACCTGGACGTAGCCGCGATCCAGCTCGAGGGCGGTCCGGAACGCCGCGAGCCCGCCGGCGCGGTCTCCCACCGTGAGGAGCACGTCTCCCTGCAGCTTGTGGAGGTCGGCGCGGCCGGGGGCGCGGGACTGGGCCTCCTGGAGGGCCGTCAGCGCACCGGCCGCGTCCCCCCCTCCGGCACGCGCCTTCGCGGCGGCCACCAGAGCGTCCACGCTCCCGGGCGCGCGCGCGAGCCATTCCTCGGCGAGGGGAGCCGCGTCCTGCATGCGTCCCATGGATACCAGCGCCTGCACCTCGCCGGCCCGCGCGTCCACGCGATCGGCGTCCAGCGCCCGCGCCTCGCGAAAGCGCTCGAGCGCCTCGCCGTGCAGGCCGCGCTGGGCGTAACTGCTCCCGATGAGCACGGCCGCCTCGCCCTGCTCCGCGCCGCGGGAGACCGCGCGAATGGCCTCGCCCGCGGCCAGATCGTGGAGTCCCTTGCTCACATAGTCCCGGGCCAGCGCCAGGGCGTCGTCCTTCGCCTTCCCCGGGGCCGCCGGAGCCGCGGCCGGGACCGGCGGCGCGAGATCCTGGAAGATGTTGTCCAGGATGCGCTGATCGAAGGAAAAGTCGGTGCCCAACGTCTCGGTCGAGATGTCCGCCGAGATTTCAGGGGCGACGCCGATGGTGGTTTTCTCGAATTGCAGATCGATGGTGAGCTGGAACTTCTGCGACACGTAGTAGGGATCCAGCTCCAGCGCCCGTTTCGTGGCCCGCAGGGCGCCGTCGAAGTCACCCAGGTTGGAGAGGGCGAACGAGAGGTTGTAGTGCGCGCCGGCGTGGTCGGCCTCGGCCTCCACCGCGCGGGCGAACGCGTTGCGGGCGTCCGCATACCGCTTGAGCTCGAGCAGCACCAGGCCCACGCCGTTCCAGGCCGGCGCCGACTTGGGCTCCTCGCTGAGCACGGTGCGGTAGGCTTCGAGGGAGAGCTGGAACCGGCGCAGGTGGAAGAGCAGGAGCGCGAGATTCAGGCGGGCGATGTGGAACCCGTTCTGGACCCGCAGGGCCGACCGGAATCCTTCGATGGCTTCGTCGGTGGCGCCTTTGTGACTGAGCACCACACCGGTGTTGTTCCAGGCGAGGGCGTACCGTCCGTCCACTTCGATCGCCTGCCGGTAGGCCACCAGCGCGTCATCGGTCCGTCCCGCCTGGTGGAGTACCACGCCGCGCTCGTTCCACAGCTTCGGTGACTGCGGCACCTCCTGGAGCAGGGTGTCGTACAGCTCGAGCGCCGCCGCGAGGTCCCGCCGGAGGAGATGCACTTCGGCCATGGCCTGCAGTGTCATCCGGCGGTCTTCGCCGCGGTCCAGCGCCAGCCGGTACTCCCGCAGGGCTTCGGCGTAGTAGCCCTTCTGCCGGAACGCGAGCCCCAGGTTGTAGTGCGCGAGCTCCGCGCCTTCCACCACTTCGGTCTCGGGCAGATCGCGAAGCCTGAGCTGCTGGCTTTTGCGCTCGGCGTTGTAGCGCTCGAGCGAGAGATTGGCCTGGGCGCGCGCGAGGGGCGGGTTCAGCTCGATGGCACGCTTCGACGCGGTCCGCGCGTCCTGGTGGCGGCCCATGTCCCCGAGCACGAACGCCATCAGGTAGTGCGCGTTGGCGTTGTCAGGATTGAGCTCGACGGCGCGCTGGAGCGCGGCGAGCGCCGCGTCGTTCAAGCCGCGATTGTAGTAGACCTCACCGAGGTAGAACTGGACCACCGACGAGGTCGGTTCGAGCTCCTGCGCCTTGAGCAGCCAATCGGTGGCCACCTCGAAACGGCCGCGGCTTTTCTCCGCCTGCCCCAACTGCAGCATGGCGGCGGTGTCCCGGGGGTGATGCGCGAGGAGCTGCTCGAACTCGCCGACCGCGGCGTCGTACACGCCCAGGATGTGGTACGCGCGCCCCAGCTCCCAGCGCGGATCCCGCTCGTCGGGTGCGGCACGGAGCCGCTCCCGGAGCTGCGCCACCAGCTGGTCGTAGTAGCCGGTGTTGTGGTAGGCGATTTCGAGGTTGCGCTGGGCCACCTGCATCTTGGCGTCCAGCTCGAGGGCGCGCGTGAACTCGGCGATGGCCTCGCTCACCATCCCCTTCTGGTAATACAAAACGCCGAGGTTGTTGTGCGCCCCGGCGTCCGAAGGGTCGATCCGGCGGGCAAACGACCGGAGGACGGCGAGGTCCTTGTCGGAGAGCGCCGGTGCTGCCACGAGTCAGGTCACGCGGATGGCGTCGAAGATCGCCTTGAGCGACGCCAAGTCGGGCAGGAGCAGGAAGTGCCCCCGGAGGCCGTCCTCGGCGTCGAAGCGGAACTCCGTTTCCACGCAGAAGACGAAGTCGCGGTCGTGGCCGAAGTTCAGGTACGTGGTGGTCAGGACGGCGGCGGAGAGGTCCACCACGAGCGAGGGGACCGACGGCAGGAGCAGCATCCCCATGAAGTCGGAGAGCGCGTTCATGTAGGCGCCGGAGAGAATGTTCCCCGCCTCCTTCAGGGCGGACTGCTCCAGCTGATCGAAGCTGGCCGTGGTGTTCTCGGGCCGGCGGAGCAGCATGTCGCAGAGGCGGCGCGCGGTCTGCTCCGGAAAGAGCAGCAGCGTGCGGCCCGTGAGATCTCCGAGCATGTGCATCAGCACCGCAGCGACCACGTCCTGGGGATTGCCGAGGAGGTTGGGGACGTCCTCGAGCCGCGTGATGTTGATCTGCGGCACCGAGATCATGATGCGGCGGTTGGTGAGCTGCGAGAGCGCCGTCGCCGCGTGGCCGGCCCCGATGTTGGCGACCTCGCGGAGGGCGTCGATCTGCAGCGTCTTCAAATCGCGGACATCGTCCATGACCGTCTCCCGCCTACAGCAGTCCGCCGGCGTCGAGAATCAATGCCGGCACGCCGTCGCCCATGATGGTGGCGCCGCTGAACACCGGCAGGGTGCCCCGCGGCGCCTCGAACCCCTTCACCACGATCTCCTGCTGGCCCAGCATCCCGTCCACCACCACGCCGGTCCGCCGCTCCCCCATCTCCAGCACGATGACGGGGCGCCGCGCCGGCGGCGCGTCGGCCTGCACGCCCAGGAGGGCGCGCAGATGGACGAGCGGGACCACCCGGTCGCGCAGGACCATCGCTTCGCGTCCTTCGACCGTCGTGGTCGGCACCGAGCCGAACTCGACCGTCTCCGACACGTACGTCAGGGGCAGCGCGTAACGCTCTTTCCCGACGGCGGCGATCAGCGCCCGCACGATCGCGAGCGTCACCGGCATCCGGAGCACGAAGGTAGTGCCCTTGCCGATGTCCGTATGGATCTCGACCGTGCCGCCCAGGGCCCGGATCCGGCTCATCACCACGTCGATGCCCACGCCGCGCCCGGACACATTGGTCACCTGGGCGGCGGTGGAGAAGCCCGGCCGGGCGATCACCCGGAGGAGCTGATCGTCCGTCAACGCCTCCTGGTGTGCGTCGACCAGATTCTCCCGCTTCGCCTTCTCGAGAATCTTCTTCCGGTCGATGCCGCGCCCGTCGTCCGCGATGGTGATCGCGACGCTGGAGCGTTCCCGCACCGCCGCGAGCACCACTTCGCCTTCTTCTTTCTTGCCCGCCTTCCGCCGCTCCGCCGTCGCCTCGATGCCGTGATCCACGGCGTTGCGCAGGAGGTGCAGCAGCGGATCCCCCAGCTCGTCCAGGATCGCGCGGTCGAGCTCGATCTCCTTCCCTTCCACCCGGAACGCCACCTGGCGGCCGAGCTGGCGCGCGATGTCCCGCACCAGCCGCGGGAACCGGTCGAACACCTGCCACACCGGCGTCATCCGCGCCTGCACGATCTCGTTCTGCAAATCGGACGAGAGGCGCGAGATCTGCAGCGTCACGTCGTCGAGCTGCGCGTCCCGGCGGTCGCCGGCCAGCTGGTTGAGCCGGCCCCGGGCCGTGGTGAGCTCGCCGATCAGATCCATCAGGATGTCCAGCCGCCGGAGGTCGACGCGGATGTGGCGGGCCCGGCCCGCGTCCGCCGCCCCGGCGCCCGCGTCGAACCGCGCGCCTCCCTCGGCCTCCTGCTCCCCGACGACCACTCGCTCCACGTCACCCGCGGTGCGCGCGGCCTTCTCGATCACGTCGGCCGCCGCGTCGCCCTCGAGCCGGAATGAGAACCGGCCGTCGAACTCGTCGGTCTCGAAGGCGGCCGGCGGCGGCGACACCGCGCTCACTGCGCCCAGCGCTTCGACGCGCTTCAGCACCAGCAGCGCGCGCCCGGCCTTGAGCGGAGCGTCGGGACGGAGCATCACCTGCACCACCCGGCCCGTCGCGGGCGCCGCGAGCTCCGGGATCGCGACTGGCGGCGGCGTGGGCCGGCCGGCGCCCCTCTCAACGGGCGCCGCGGAGGTGCCCGAGTCCCGCGTGGGCACGGACCCTGAGGCCGGCGCTCCGACCTTGGCGGCAGCCCGGTCGAGCTCGGCCACCAGGCCGCGGGTGTCGGCGTCACGCTCCTTGCCGGTGACGACGAGCTCCACCCCGCGTTCCAACGCATCCGTGGAGCGGAACAACAGCTGGAGGACGTCGTCTCCGGGACGGATCGCGCCGCGGCGCAGCGCGTCGAGGAGGTTCTCCATCCGGTGCGCCAAGTCCGCCACCACGCTGTACCCCATCGTGGCGGCCATTCCCTTGATGGTGTGAACGGAACGGAAGAGGCCGGCGACGGGTTCAGGACTTTCGGGTGCGCGCTCCCACTGCAACAACAGCTGATTGCATGCGCTCAAGTGTTCCCGGGCTTCTGCCAGGAACAGCTCGGCGTACTGCGACAGATCCATTGGCTTACCCGAGCACCCGCTGGACGGCCTCGAGCACCCGGGACGGCTGGAAGGGTTTGACCACGAAGTCCTTGGCGCCGGCCTGGATCGCTTCGACCACCAGCGCCTGCTGGCCCATGGCACTGCACATCAGGATCTTCGCGTCGGGGTCGCCCTTTACGATCTCCCGGACCGCGTCGATGCCGCCCATGTCGGGCATCACGATGTCCATGGTGACCAGGTCGGGCTTGAGCTGCTTGTATTTATCCACCGCCTGCGAGCCGGTCTCGGCCTCACCGACGACCTCGAACCCGGCTTGGGCGAGAATGTCGCTGATCATCGTCCGCATGAAGATGGCATCGTCGCAGACGAGAACCGTGTGACTCACACGACCTCCCTAGGAAGACAGAATGGGACCGAGCAACCGGTCGGTGTCGAGGACGACGAACGCTTGGGCGCCGCGGCGGCCGACCGCACGGACGATGGTCGGGTCGAGACCCGGAAGGGACTGCCGCTGCTCCAGCGCCTCCCCAGACACGGCCAAGAGGTCCACCACTTCATCGACGGCGAGCGCCATCAGCCGGCGGCCCCCCTCGACTTCGAGGAGCACGGTGGTGCCGCTCCCCGGTTCCGGCGCGTCCTGGCCCAGCGCCCGCCAGCCATCCACCACCGTC
>DATBBZ010000373.1:0-1982 GCA_036270745.1 Gemmatimonadales bacterium
CACGCCGCAGCACGCCACTGTGGCGCAGGGTCAGTCAATCTGTTTCGAGAATACGGGCAGCATTCTGCACAGCGTCGTGCCCGACTCCTTCATGGTCGGCGATTCGACGTGGAGACGCACCGGTGAACAGGGTCTCGCACCGACCTTCCCGGTGATCATCAACGTCGGCGTCGGGGATTACTACTACCACTGTGGCATCCACGGATTTGTGGGGGACACCACGGCGGGCATGTGGGGGAAGATCACGGTCCGATGACGCTCCGGGGTTGGGCGGTGCTGGCGGTGATGGGATCCCTCGCGGCGTGTAAGTCGTCGACCGCGGCAGGTACCGCCCATACCCTGACGGTGAGCATCCGAGACAATGTGTTCTCCCCGCAGGTGGACAGCATCAGCGTAGGCGATTCTGTGACCTTCACCTGGCAAGGAACTCAGCTGCACGACCTGATCTTCCAGGACAGCGTCCACGTCGCCAACGTGTCGACGGCGCAGAATGCGGGATCGGTCAAGCGAGGCTTCGCGTCAGCGGGGATCTACAAGTACCGGTGCACGCTCCATTCCAGCGACTTCAACACGGGATCCATGGTCGGCACCATCGCCGCATACTAGACCTAGACGTCCAGACGTCTAGACGTCTAGGTTTGACGCATGACCGACACGCTCGAGTCCTTCCGCCATTTCCGCGAGAAGATGAACGCGGCCATTCTGGGCGCCGGCAACACCACCATCAACCGCTTCTTCGCCCTCGATACCCGGACTTATGAAGCCGGAGCCCTGCCGGTCAAGACCAAGGAGCTCCTGGGGCTCGTGGCCTCGATGGTCCTCCGCTGCGATGATTGCGTGACGTACCACGTCATCCGGTGCCGGGAGGAAGGTGTCACCGACGCCGAGTTCCAGGACGCGTTCGCGGTCGCGCTGGTGGTCGGCGGATCCATCGTCATTCCGCATCTGCGCCGCGCCGTCGCACGACTGGAAGAACTCCCGGCCACATGAACGTGTGGATCAGGGCGCTGGAGCTGGCCCGCACGGGCGGCCGCGGGGCCCTGGCCACGATCGCCCGGGCCACCGGCTCGACCCCCGTGCCCGCCGGCGCCAAGATGCTGATCGGCGACACCGATCGGCTCGCGGGGAGTATCGGTGGCGGTTGCGTGGAGGGAGACGTCATCCGCGTGGCCTTCGAGGCGCAAGTGTCGGGCCGTCCCTCCCTCGTCACCCATCACCTGAACGCCGATCTCGCGGGGGACGTGGGGCTTTCCTGCGGCGGGACCGTTCAGATCTTCGTGGAGCCCTTGTCGGGTGATCCGGGATACGTCGCGGCGCTCGCCGCGGCCGCCGATGCTGCCGCGGGGACGGTGACCACCGCGATCGACTGGACGGGAGGGCCGCAGAAGTCCTTCACCCCGCTGACGGCGCTCGACGCGCAGGGACCCGGCGCGAGCATTTCCGATGACCGGCGATTCGTGGTCGAGCGTCTGGTGCCTGCGCCCCGCCTCCTGGTCTTCGGTGCGGGCCACGTCGGGGCCGCGATCGCCCGCGCGGCTGCCGCCGCCGGATTCCGGGTCACCGTCACCGACGACCGCCCCGAGTTCGCCGATGCCGCGCACTTCCCGGGACTCGAGGTCCGCGCGCTCCCGCCCGAACGGGTGGTCGACGAGTTCGCGCCTGGTCCTGCGGACGCCGTGGTGGTCGCGACGCGCGGTCACAAGAGCGACGCCGAAATCCTGGACCGGTTGGCAAGGATGACGGTCGGCTACGTGGGACTCCTGGGGAGCGCGCGGAAGCGCGCGGTGATTCTGAAAGCCCTCGGCGCTGCGGGCGCCCCCGCGGAGGCGCTCGCCGCCGTCCGCGTGCCGGTGGGTCTCGAAATCGGAGCCGTCACACCAGAGGAAATCGCCGTGAGTGTGACCGCGGAGCTGATTGCGTGGCGGCGCCTGGGCCCCCGAGTCTAGCGGACCAGCTCGAGGAGCTTGACCAGGGAATCCGCC
>DATBBZ010000374.1:0-6614 GCA_036270745.1 Gemmatimonadales bacterium
GACAGAATGCCGCTGGTCTGGTCGGCCTCGGTCCGGATGCGCTGATCGAGCTCCTGATAGGACGCGCTGCGCCGTTCGAGGTAGAGAATCCCGGCGAAGGCCGTGAGGGTCAGCGCCACCGCCGAGGCGTACCAGGCGGTCAGCCGTCCCCGGATCGTCTGCACCTTACGTCTTCACCACGTAGCCGACGCCGCGGACGGTGTGAATGAGCTTGGGCTCGCGCCCCTGATCGATTTTCTTCCGCAACCGCGTGATCACGACGTCCACGATGTTGGTACCGGGGTCGAAGTGATAGTCCCACGCGTACTCGGTGATGAGGGTCCGGGACATCACCCGCCCCTGGTGCCGCACCAGATACTCGAGCACCGAGTACTCCTTGGGCGTCAGCTCGATCGGCTTGCCCGCCCGCTTCACCTCCCGCGCCCCGGTGTCGAGCAGAAGGTCGGCGACCTTGAGCGAGGGGGAGGCGATTTCCTTGGGCCGCCGCCCCAGTGCTTCTACGCGCGCCAGCAGCTCCTCCAGGGCGAACGGCTTGGTGACGTAGTCGTCGGCCCCGGCACGCAGGGCCTGCACCTTGTGGTCGACGGCATCCTGCGCCGTGAGCACGAGCACGGGCACGGACAGCCCGCGATCCCGAAGCGTCCGGAGGACCTCGGGACCGGTGAGCTTGGGGAGGCGGAGGTCGAGGACGATCAAGTCGTAGTGGCCACTCGAGCCCAGGCGCAGACCTTCTTCCCCGTCGGCCACCAGGTCGGTCTGATAGCCGGCCTCGCTCAGTCCGCGTTTCACGTACTGGCCGACGGTCTTGTCGTCCTCCACCACCAGAACTTTCATCCGATGGGCAGGAAGACCTTGAAGGTCGACCCGATTCCGATCTGGCTCTCCACCTCGATCCGGCCGCGGTGGTCGGCGATAATGCCATAGCAGATGGACAGCCCCAGCCCGGTGCCCCGCCCCTGCGGCTTGGTGGTGAAGAACGGCTCGAAAATCTTCGACAGCTCTTCCTTCTTGATGCCCACGCCGCGGTCGATGAACTCGACCAGGAGTTCGTCCCCGCGCTCGGGATTCATCCCGGACCGGACCGTCAGGGTGCCGCGCGAGTTCATAGCATCCATCGCGTTGAGCAAGAGGGCCATGAAACTCTGGATCAGCCGCTCCGGGTCCGCGGGGATGTTCGGCAGTCCGGCGGTGAACTCCCGGGTCACGGCCATCCGCTTGAACCGTTCGTGGTGCTTGAGCAGGAAGAGCGTCTGCTCGATCACGTCGTTGATGTCGACCACCCGCTTTTCTCCCGTCCGGGGACGCGAGAAATCGAGCAGGCGGTCGATGATGCGCCGGCAGCGCTGGACTTCCTTGTCGATGATCTCGAGGTATTCATCCCCGCGGGTCGAGCCATCGTCCCTGAGCTTCAACGCCTCGGCGCAGGCGAGAATGGTGGCGAGCGGGTTGTTGATCTCGTGCATCACGCCGGCGGCGAGCTGTCCGATAGCCGCCAGTTTCTCGGTCTGCGCCAGCCGGTGCTGGGCCTCCCGCCACTCGGTCACGTCCTCACCGATGGTGATCACGTGGGTAATGGAATCGTCGGCAAGGCGCATCGGGATCTTCGTGATGCGGTAGTACCGCGCGTCGCGGGTGGCGTGCGACTCCATTTCCACCTGCTGGATCTCGCCGGTGGCGAACACCCGGTCGAACTCGCGCTGCAGGAGCTCGCGCGGCTGACGGTCCAGCACGTCGAACACCTGCCGGCCCACGGCATCTTCGCGCGCCACGCCCTGCGTGCCGCTCTCCCGCTTGCGGTTCCAGGCGCGGATCGTGTAGTCCGCGTCGATGACGTAGAGTCCCACCGGGAGCGAATCGATGATCCGCGCGGCGAAGTTCCGCTGGGCCTCGAGCTCGCGGGTCCGCGCGGCGACTTCGGACGCGAGATCCTGCGAGAGCTCCGTCGCGGCGAGGAGGGGCGCGAGAATCCCGGCTACCACACTCAGCATGGCATGCGCCATGTACTCGGTGGGTCCCGTGGGCACGACCGCTTCGAGTGCGCCGAAGGGGACGTCGTCGTGCAGGAGGGGAAGCCGGACCAGGGTGCCCAGCCCACGCGGGGTGCGGGTGGGACCACCCTTGATCCAGTTCTCGACCGGATTGCTTTCCCGCTCGCCGGGCAGGAGCTCGGTGGAGCCTGGACTCGTGGCGTACGACACGCCATCGGGGCCCCGCAGCCACAGGCGGCACACCGGGGTGCCGAGCCGCGTTTTCAGGGCGGTGAGGACCGACGCGAGCGTCTCGTCGGTTTCCTGCCCGCTCCCCAGCATCGCCGAAATCTCGGCGATGACCTGGAGGCCAGGCAGTTGTGTGAGGGGGATAGGCGCGGCCATCAGGCCGCTAAGCTAGGACCGCGTTCCGCCCCTCGCCAGCGGGGTCTCGAACCGGATGCCGAGAAAGGTGTGCACGTCGGCGTGCCCCCTGCCCCAGTAGACCGTCGGCCCGATCACGATGACGTAACTCGCCCCGTCACTGGT
This sequence comes from Gemmatimonadales bacterium, assembly GCA_036270745.1. GTDB lineage: Bacteria > Gemmatimonadota > Gemmatimonadetes > Gemmatimonadales > GWC2-71-9 > 40CM-2-70-7. The sequence goes on from DATBBZ010000374.1 coordinate 2,517, forward strand.
GCCGAAGCGCAGACCGGGCAGCGCGGACACGGAAAGCCAGGCACTCCCCTGCGGGAATGGCGAGTTGCTGCCCAGCGTCCCCGCCGCCTCGAGGGTCAGATCGAGCCCGAGCGTGCTGGTATTGGTTTCACTTCCCATCGTCGCGAGCGAGAGCATACCCGTGCGTCCCGAGAACGCGAGACCGGCGACGATGCCGCGGGCTCCGCCGATGATCTGCCCCTCGTCCACGAACGACCCCAGGCGCAGCGTTTCCCCCACCCCCCGGAACGGACCGAAGTGCGTGTGCTGCGTCAACCCGATGTCGCCGCCCTCGACCTGCCAGCCGCCTCCCAACGTCGCCGCGAGGCCCAGCGAGAGCCAGGACTGCGCCGCCACCGGCGTAGACAAAAGAGCGCCTACAGAGAACATTGCCGCCATGAACCGCCGCACCTTCGTCCTCCTGTCCGGAGCTACCTCCGGATCGTTGCTGGTCCCACTGCGTGAGTCCGCCGGATGGATCGTGCCTGATGAGCCGGACGCCGGGTTCGGCCGCCTGTCATTCCAGTTCGACGACCGGCACCGATGGTCGTTGTGGTACCGCGGTGAGGGCTCCGCCGTTCCCGTCCTCCCCTTCACATCAGCCGGCATCCACCTCGGCGACCGGATGCTGACTCTGGGCGAGCTCGAAGACGTCTCCCTGCAGGCCGGCACACCGCCACGGGGGGAGTCGACCCTCATCCGCGGCCGTGGTGCCGGGCTCTTCGTCGAGGCCACGTTCCTCACTGAGCCCTCGGCTCCCGCGCCGCGGGCGCGCGTCACCATTCGAATCTACCCGGACACGGCCCTTCCGGCGCTCGGTGGCGTGTTATGGGCCACGCTGGGCGTCGACCGGACGCTCCCCGGAGCGGCCCTGATGCTCGCGCTGGTCGACGAGCGGACTCCCGCGAGCACCGCGCTCCCGTCACCCAACCCCGAGATACGCTCCACGGGGTCCCTGGCGCTGACCCGATGGACCGGAAACGGTCCGGTCCGGTCCCTGGCGATCATTCCGGATCCGGCGGGCCCCGGACTGTTCAACGCGGCCGCAAACGGCGACCAGCTGCATCTGGATACGCTCTGGACGCCCCCGCGGCCGGTCTCGACGGGAGGAGATTCCGAGAGCGTCACGATCTGCTACCATCCGCGCGGCGATGGGGTCGCGGCATTGGCCGTCGCCTGCACACCCGCCGCGGGAGACCAGGACCTGCTGGCCACGCTCGATCCGCCCGCCGGGCTCTGGCTCTCCGGAGTCCAGGGTCGGGGAGAGGACCTGCTCGATCTCCTGGAACGGGCCAGCCCGGTCCTCGACCCCCGCTTCGCCCGGTTCGTCGCATTCGGCCCCGGTGACGGAAGCCCTCGCGGTCACCGCTGGTGCACGGACCAGATCCACGCCGCCGGGTTATTGGCCGCGGGATCGATCGCGCCCTTCGCGGGGGACGATGGCTCGACCCTCGACCCGGGTGACCCCGCCGTCGCGAGCATCGTCCGCGAACGAGCCCGCGTCGCCACCCAGGAATGGGGATACGACGCGCTCATTCTCCATTCCCTGGATTCGGTGTTCCAGCTCGAGCAGCACCAGGGCAACCTCACCCACGCCGAAGCCCTGCGGGCGGGGCTGGTCGCGCTTCACGAAGGGGCTGGATCAGCCCTGCTCTGGAGCGCGTCACGCCTCCCGCAAACGGGAACGCTGAACGTGGTTCGGGTGGGGCTAACCTCGGCGCCCGGATGGGACCGCGTTGTCGGGATGGCCGTCTGCGCCGGCCTGCGGAGTTTCTACCACCGCTCGTGGTGGCTCAACGACCCCGGACCGGTCACCCTCGGCTACCCGCTGACGCTGGTGGAAGCACGAACCCAGCTCAGTCTCGTGGCACTGCTGGGCGCAGTCACGTCGTTTACCGCCGATATCCTGGACATCCCGGACGCGCAGGTGGATCTAGTGCGCCGCACCGTCCCCCCGGCCCCGGTGGCCGGGCATCCGCTCAACGCCATTTGGCCGATCGGGGATGGAATCGATCCTCCCGTGGCGACGAGGTGGATCGCGAGGTCGGGAGAGTGGCACACCGCCCTTCTCACTAATTGGGATGATCTGCCCGAGACGTGGCACGTGCGGCTTGCGGACCTGGGGTTGCCGCCGGGCGCCTACGTCGGGTACGACGTGTGGAACGAGGCACCCTTCCCCGTCACCGATCCGCTGAACGTCACGCTCGACTCGCACGACTGCCTGGTGCTGGGAGTGCGGCCGCGTGCCGATCACCCGCAGGTCATCGGGACGACCCGTCACGTGGTGCAAGGATGTGTCGATCTTCAGGACGAGCATTGGGATGGGAAGGCACAAACGTTGAGTGGCCGCGCGGTGAAGCTGGATAGTCGGCCCTACCGCGTGACGATCGCCGCCCGCGGGTGGGCCCCCGACGCCCTCACGAGTGACCGGCCAGGAACCGTGCGGTCTCTCGACTCAGAGTATCTGGTGCTCGAATGGTCCGGTGGTGAGCGGGGAGACTTCACCTGGCAGCTGACCTTCAAGCGGGCGCCCGCGAGCCGTCCGCGCCGCCCGCGCGCGCGATAGCGCAACCCACGCGACCGTCGCCAGCGCCGGGATGGCGATGGTGACCCCGACGGCCAGGAGCTCGGGCACGCTCAATCCCGAGGCGCTGTCGGTGATCCGGAGCGCAAGTCCCTGCTCCACCACCTCGGGACCCGACCGCCGCGACACGACGAGCGGCCACAAGAGCCCCCGCCACTGCGCCAGGATTGCGAAGCCCGCGACGACCGCGAGCGCCGGCCGGGCCTGCGGCACCACCACCCGCGAGAAGACCTGCCAATGCCCGGCGCCGTCGAGCCGGGCGGACTCCTCGAGCTCGCGCGGGAGCGTCCGGAAGACGTGATAGAGGAAGAGAATCGCCCCGGCTGACACCAGGGCAGGCGCCGCCAGTCCGGTGAACTCCTCCGACCACCCCCAGGCATCGACCATCACGAATCGCGGCACGAGGAGCACGAGAGACGGGATCGCCGCGAGGATGACCACGGCGCGCAGCACGGCCCGGCGGCCCGGGAAGCGCAGGCGCGCCAGCGCAAATGCCGCGGCGGCGCCGGTGAGAATCTGGAATGCGGCGGCGAGGACGACGACGAGCGTCGTCGTGACCAGCAAACCGCCGAGGCCGACGCCGTTCCACCCCGACGCGTAGTGGCCGAACTGCGGGTCGGACGGGAATGGCACGGGTGGCAAGGCCCGCGCCTCGACGGGCGTCATGAGAGACACCGACACCTCGTAGAACACGGGGATCGCGAGCACGACGGCGGCGAGCCCGGCTCCCGCCAGGGCCACCCAGGCCCACCGGCTACGCCTCATGATTCACTCCCCGCCCCCAGATCCGGATCTGGAACACGCCGACCGTGGCGAAGAGTGCCCCGACCAGAACGGCGAGCGCGGCGGCAAGATCGAGGCGCCCCTGGCGCCATCCGAGCTGATAGACGTCGAGGGCGGCGAGGACGGGTGCCTTCGCACCGGTCACGAACGCGAGCGTGAACCCCTGCACCGCGACCGCAACTCCCGTGACGAGCACGCACAGCGTGACCGGTCTGAGGAGTGGCTCGGTGACCCGGCGGAAGCGGGACCAGGCCCCGGCTCCATCCAGCGCCGCCGCGTCCGACAGCGCTCGGGGAATGCGGTCGAGTCCTGCGAGGAACGCGGGCACCTGATAGCCGATCTGCAGCACGATCGCGATCCCGAACAGCGCGAGGAACGCCGGCCCGGGCTGGTCGAACCAACCCCAGGTGGCCAGGCCGTTCTTCCAGACCAGGCCGGCCGCCGCCACCGACGCGAACGGCGGGGCGACGAGCAGCACCCGGATCAGGGGCGACGGCGCGCGTCGCGCGGCGAGCGCGAGCGCCAGGGCGATGGCGGCCGCCACCGGCACGTGCAAGGCGAAGAGCCCGGTGCGCGCGAGGACGGCCCAGGTGTCGGAGCGTGAGATCACGTCGGCGAGGTTCGCGAACCCGACGAATGCTCCCGCCCCGGTGGTCAGGTCCCACCGATGAATCGCGACGTAGACGAGCACGCCGAGCGGCGCGACGGTCAGG
>DATBBZ010000375.1:0-6364 GCA_036270745.1 Gemmatimonadales bacterium
GTAACAGCCAGATGATCGTGGTCCTGGCCGCCCTGGTTTTCCCGGGGCGGCTTTTCGCCCAAGGGACTGCCCCTGATTCCGCGCACGCGATGATTCCGGTGCGCGCGGATCAGTTGCCGGTGTTCCTGCATCCCGGCATCATCCACTTCGCGCATCCCGACCAGCCGATGTTCGTCAATTCGCGGAACGTGCGGGCGCTCTACGTGAATGCGTGGGCGTTCTCGTCGCCCAAGCTCTGGTCGCTGGCGCGGCTCGCCGACTCGACGGAGATCAACGCTCTGGTGGTCGACGTGAAGGACGACACCGGGTGCATGCTCTACCCTTCGCAGGTGCCGACCGCGGTCGAGATCGGGGCCAGTGCCTGCGCGCGGACCAAGAACGTGGAAGCCCGGCTGGACACGCTCCGCGCTCATCACATCTACACCATCGCGCGCATCGTCGTGGCCAAGGATCCGCGTCTCGCCGAGCGGAAGCCGGCGTGGTCGGTTAAGGACCGGCGCGGAGGATTGTGGCGGGACCGGATCAACATCGCCTGGGTGGACGCCTACAACGACTCGGTGTGGATCTACGCGGCGCAGCTCGCGCGCGAGGCCGTGGAGAAGGGCTTCAACGAAGTGCAGTTCGACTACGTGCGCTTCCCCGATGAGCCCCGGGAGCGGCTGGCCGAAGCGATCTTCCCGGCCAAGAAGCCGGGAGACACGGAGCGGGTGGCGGTGCGACGCCACGTGCAGCTGCTGGTGGACCGCGTACGCGCCGCGGGCGTCCCCGCGACGTTCGACATCTTCGCGCTCACTGCCTCCGCCACCAGCGGGGACCTGGGGATCGGTCAGGTATGGGAAGACTTCGCGTCCGTGGCGGACGTCGTGTTGCCGATGGTCTATCCCAGCCATTACTATCCAGGCGCCTTCGGGTTTGCGCATCCAAATGGAGAGCCGTACCGCGTGGTGCACGACGCGCTGCGGGACGCGCAGCAGAAGAGCCGGGACATCCCGAACGCAGCCACCATCCGGCCCTACCTGCAGGCGTTCACCCTCGGGCGGCGTAAGCCCCGGTACACGCCGCTGGAGATTCGCGAGGAGATCCGCGCGGCCGAGGAGCTGGGGATTACGTCGTGGGTCCTGTGGAACCCCCGGAGCGTCTATCAGCGCGACGCCCTGCGGCCTTTCCGCACCACGAGCCACGCCTCTGAAACCGAAGCGGGCGTCGGCGAGTAGGTCAAAGCACTTCACAATGGAGATGGGAATGCGCAAGGTCGGCGTGGGACTGGTACTCGCTGCCTGCGTCGCGGCGGCCTGCTCCTCGGGCAGCACCGGCGTGAGCCCGGACGGCATCGACGGCGCGGAGCTGGCCGCGGTCCGGTCCGCGCTGGGTCAGGCCCTCGCGAGCGACAGCTTCTATTCCGAGCTCTCGACCTTCGTGTTCCCCTTCATCGACCGGGCGACCAAGGTGGCCGAGGGGAGCGGGGATACCACCCGGCTCGTCGGCATCCTGCTCGACATCAACGCGTCGAAGGGCGACACGCCGGTGGTGGCGCGCTTCACCGGCCTGCTCGACTGGCGTCACTTCCGTCCCGCCACGCAGACGGTGGACACCATCACGTTCCTCCTGGGCGCAGGTATCACGCCCCCCTTCACCGATTCCCTGAAGACCACATTCTCACCGGACTCGGCGGGCACCGGGGTGGGCTTCGTCCTGGCGCAGGCGACCGACTCGGTGCTGCAGACCTGGCTGACCCGTACCGGTGCCTTCCACATCTCCGGCGCGACCTTCGGCTCGGTGCAAACGACCACGCTCGGGGGGCTCAAACTCTCCGCCTCCCACGGCACGATGAACGGGGATTTTCACCTGACCGCGAAGCTCGTGCCCGACTCGTCGACGTCGGTATCGGGCACGCGAAGCTTTTCAGGGGGAATTCAAGCCGTCAAAATCGCGATTACCGGGACGCTGGCCGCGCCTCCGGCGCCGGCTCCCACTCGGTAATCACCCCGGCGATGGCCGAGGCGGCCACCGTGTAGGGATTGGCGAGGTAGAGCTGGCCCGGGCCGGAGCGGCCCGGAAAGTTGCGGTTGATGGCCGAGATGGTGACTTCATCCTTGGTGCGCGAGACCCCGGGACCCGCGTTGATGCAGGCGCCGCAGGAAGGTTCGAGGAACGTGGCTCCCACCTGCCGGAAAATGTCGAGATAGCCCTGTTCCTCGCAGTACCGCTTCACATCCTGGGATCCCGACTGAATGAAGAATTTCACACCCGGCGCCACCTTCAGGCCTTTGTCCACCGCTTCCTTGAGGACCCGGGCATACATGTCCATATCTTCCTTCTTGCCAGCGGTGCACGATCCGGCGTAGGCGATTTCGACTTTTATGGGGGCGCCGAGCTCCTCGATGTACGCGCCGTTACCCGGATCACCGGGGAGCGCGACCATCGGCTTGAGCTGCGACGCGTCGATCTCGATCACCTCGCAATACTCGGCCCTGGGGTCGGAGGCGAGATCGGCGCAGACCTTCTCCGCCTCGACGCGCGACATCTTCCGGTAGTCCATCAGGTATGCGACGGTCTTGTCGTCGGGCGCCACGTAGCCGGTGAAGCCGCCCACCTCGGCCGTCATGTTGGTCATGGTGGCACGCTCGTCGACCGACAACGCTTCGACCGCCCCTCCGCAGTACTCGACCAGCTTCCCGATCGCCTGCCCGCTCTTGATGTACGGGTGGCGCAGGATCTCCAGCATGTAGTCCTTGGCCGTGACGTTCTCGGGCTTCGTGCCCTTCACCACGACCTTCACGGTCTCGGGCACGGTGAGCCGGACATCCTTCGTGATCCAGGAATTGAAGATGGCGGTCGTGCCGACACCGAACGCCACGCACCCAACCGCGCCGGCGTGCGGCGTGTGCGAATCCGAGCCGATGATGACCTGGCCCGGGAGCGCGTGGGATTCGAGGATCTTGGAGTGGCAGATGGCCTCGGAGCCGTGATGGCCCAGACGCAGCTCGCCGTAGAGCTTGATCCCCTGCTTCTCCGCGAACGCGCGCTGCTTTTTCTCGAGCTGGTTGGCGACGTCCAGCAGGCCCTCTTTGATCCGCTCCGGCGTCATCGCCTCGCCCAGGAAGGTGAGGTGGTCCCGGAACAGCAGGACCGACGCCGGGTCGAGCACCTTTTCGTCCTGTCCCACCAGCTGTTCGAAGAAGATCGCCGCCATCGGGGTGACATACTCGTGGCTGAACCGGATGTCGGTGACCACGAAGCCCTCATCCCCTGGCTTCACCGCCGGAACGCCGACTTTCCCCTTGGACGGGTCGACCACCCAATGCCGTGCAAGGACCTTTTCGCCGAGGGTCATGGGGCGCCGCGCGGTGGAGGGCGGGCTGAGCACGACTTTGCCCTGGAGACGCGCGACGTTGTAGTTGAAGAGACCGTCGTACTCGATGATGCCCCGGGTGATTTCCCCTTCACCTTCCGTAAACTTGGTGAGAGGAATTTCCTCGCCCCGGCGGACCCGCTCGATGATCGAGAAATCCGTGGTAGTGAGCACGCCCAAGTTCTGGCAGTTCTCCCGGTAGATGCGCTCGATGTTTTCGGCGACGACCAGCTTGATGCCGGCGCACATCTCAGCGTAGGGTGACTGCTCCCGGGAGGATCCCTTCCCCCGGCGCTTGCCGGAGACCGACGCGACGAACCCCCCTTGCTTCACCGAGCCGCGGGTGATGGGGAACTGATCCCCGCACTTCAAGCCGAGGTAGGGGAATTCCCCCAGGGTCTCGTCGTAGTAGTAGCAGATGTAGGCTGGGGTGATCTCGTCCGTCGAGATGTTGTCGCGCAGAGGCACCTGGGGTGGCCAAGGCAGGTCTTTCCCTGCGAGCTGGTCCCGCACGAGGCCAGCATCCTCGGTGAGGAAAAGGATGCGGCCGGGAAAGCGGACCCGATCGGGCAGCTTATTGACGGGGCGAGACTTGAGAGCGTCCAGCATGCCGAAAAATGACCCCTTGCTTGGGGTGGAGCAAGGCGATTGGTTCAGCCCATGCGCCCTCTATTCACGCTTCTGGTAGCCTTCGGGACTTCGTCGGGTGTAGCTCTCGCGCAAAAACCTGCCACCGCGCCCGGGGTGTCCTCTCCGGCTCCCAGCATTCCGGCTCCGAACGAACGGGCGATGGACGCCCATCTGCGGTTTCTCGCGAGTGACCTCCTGGAGGGCCGGGCCCCGGCCACCCGGGGGGGCCATCTCGCGACCGCTTACATCGCGGCGCAATTCGAGGCGTTGGGGCTGGAGCCGGCCGGTGCCGATGGATCCTACTTCCAGCCCGTCTCGCTCGCCGGGACCCTCACCCAGCAACCCTCGTTCGTGTGGGGACATGGTGCCGACACGCGAAGTCTCAAGCCCGGTGACGAGGTCGTTGAATGGGCGATGAAGCCAGACGCCCGCATCACGGTGGACGGAGACGTGGTGTTCGTGGGGTATGGCATCAAGGCACCCGAGTGGCGGTGGGACGACTACAAGGGAGCGGACCTGCACGGCAAGGTCCTCCTGATGCTCGTGAACGACCCCGGAATCCAGGACTCGACGCTCTTCAAGGGGCGGGTGCTCACCTACTACGGGCGCTGGACCTACAAGCTCGAGGAGGCCGCGCGGCAGGGAGCGGTGGGTGTGGTCCTCGTGCACACCGCGCCGAGCGCCACGTATGGATGGGACGTGGTTCGCGGATCCTGGTCGGTGGAGCAATTCCAGCTCGAGGGCGGAACGGGTCCCAGTCTCGACTTCGCCTCCTGGGCCACGCACGACGCTGTGCAATCCGCGCTCCAGTCGGTGGGCCTCAACCTCGATTCACTGACCGGACTGGCGGCCCGGCGGGACTTTGTGCCCGTATCCACTGGGCTTCACGCGGCGGTCGATCTCGCCAGCGCGATCCGCCACGTGCAGAGCGAGAACGTGGTGGCCCGGCTCCGCGGCTCGGATCCGGTGCTCTCTTCGCAGGTGGTGGTGATTTCGGCCCACTGGGACCACAAGGGAATCGGGCCGTCCGTGGGCGGCGACTCGATCTACAACGGTGCCGAAGACAACGCGTCGGGAGTGGCGGCCATGCTGGCGACGGCCGAGGCACTGGCGAGGATGCAGCGTCGCCCCAAGCGGTCGGTGTTGTTCGTCGCCACCACGGCGGAGGAGAGCGGGCTTCTGGGATCGGCCGGATATGTGGCCCACCCGATCTTCCCCATCGCTCAGACCGCGGCCGACATCAATCTGGACGAGGTCAACGTGCGCGGATCGACGCGGGACATCGCCGCCCTGGGTAACGACCAGTCGACCCTGGGGACGATGTTCAGCGCGGCGGCCGCCGCCGAGTCCTTGAAAGTGCAGAACCGGCCTGACGTGGGTGGCGGGTTCTTTCGGTCCGACCATTTCCCCTTCGCCAAGGCCGGGGTGCCCGCCCTTTCCATTCAGCCGGGCGAGGATTTCGTGGGGAAGCCGACGGGGTGGGGCAGACAGCAGGAGGCGGACTTCGAGGAGCACCGGTACCACCAGCCCGCGGACGAATGGACGCCGCTTTTCCGCTATGACGGAATGAGCCAAGAGGTGCGTGTGGTCATCCGGCTCACCCTCGCCATCGCCGATGGCGCCGATATGCCTGCCTGGCTGGCGGGAGCCGACTTCAGGCGTCGTTAGTGCAGATTATTGCAGGTTACATTGATGTTGCTAAGGCATTGTTAGTCAGCTAGTTAAGGAGGCAATCCGGGAACATGACGTGAGAGTCATTGCTGGACTCGCCAGGGTCAGGTAAGTTTGCGCCCGTTTTGGTCCTGCCTTGAAGCGCAACGTCAGTCCTGGAGAGCACCCTGGAAATCCCCACCCAGCATCGTCTTCCGTTGTCGTGGCTCATGGAAGCCGCGAGTCCCCCACTTCAGTTTCGAGCATTGGCGGAGGCGGCACCCGAGGGTTCCCGGGATCCGGAGCGCCTGGCCGAGCTGGCGCGACTCGCATTGGAGTACAAGCCGGCCCAGGCCATCGCACGGAAACAGAAGGACACCGGCCTGTGGGGTGCGAATCTGCTCGCGCCCGGGGCCAGCAAAGCGTTCGGGTGGACGGAGGCAGGGACCGCCACGCAGTATCGCCGTCTGCTGGAAATGGGATGGTCCTACGAACAGCGCGTGTTTCGGATCGCGGACCGCTTTCTGTTCCGGCTCCTTTCTCGGGACCCCGACCCCACTCTGCTCGTAGAGTTTCAGCGGCCCGCGAAGACCGATCCGGGTCTGGGCCTTTGGGCGCGAAATCTCGGTCGCGAGGCGGCGGCCGCCGCCCTGGCGCGCGCTTCCCGCGGAGAGGACCCTCGGCTTCGTGGAGCAGCGCACAACATCATGAACGGGATCTCCACGTACCTCC
>DATBBZ010000376.1:0-5313 GCA_036270745.1 Gemmatimonadales bacterium
CCCCGCCGGGCCGCCGGAACTCCCGATCGATGTCGATCAGGTCTTTGGCGACCCGGTCCCAGTTGTAGTACTGCTCCACCGCCGCGCGTCCACCGGCCCCGAGCTTCTTCCTCAGCGCTTCGTCGCCCAGCAGGCGATTCACGCCCGCCGCCACCGCCGCCGGGTCATCGGGATCCACCAGAATCCCGGTTTCCCCGTCACGGACCGCATCCGGCACACCGCCGGACCGCCCTCCCACCACCGCCAGCCCCGACGCCGACGCTTCCACCAGCGAGATGCCGAATCCCTCGATCAGCAGGTCGTGCCGGCGCGAGGCCCCGACGTAGAGATCCGCGGCGTTGTAAAGCGCGGGGAGCTCGGCGTCCGGGACCGGGCCCAGGAAACGCACGGCCTCGGCTACCCCCAGGTCCTTGGCGAGCTGCTCGAGCTGAATCCGGCGCGGACCCACTCCGGCGACGGCGTAACGCGTGCCGGGATGCGCGGCCCTGATGACAGGCAGTGCCTTGATCACGGTGTCGATCCCCTTGTGCCACTCGATCCGGGCGACGGTCAGGAGCCAGGGACCGCCATCCAGCCGGTACCGCTCGCGGACACGCTTGGCGTCGATGCCGGGGTGGAACTCGCGCGGCTCGGTGCCGAGGGGGACGACGCGCACACGCCGGGCCAGGTCGGGCCGGTGCAGCAGCTCCAGCACGTCTTTGGCCAGGTTGCCGGTCCACGTGCTGTTCGCCGCGATGACCGCGGCGCCGGACAGGAGTCCGCCCGCCGTCCACCGTTTGAACCGCGACCGGCGGATCTTGGCATCGAGGAGCAGGAGCTCGGTGCCATGGACGACGACCCCGTACGGAACTCCGTGCCAGCGGGAGATGAAGCGCGCCGGATACCCGGCGGGTTTGAGCTCCCCGCACCAGGCGAATGCGGGCCGGTGCCGCCGGGCCAGGGCGGAGGCCCGCCAGGTCCAGAGCGCGAGTCCGTTGATGGTGCGGAGTCTCGTGGCGCGAATACCGACGCGGTCGATGGTCTGATGGAAGCGGGCGTCGGAGGAGGCACTGTCCGGATACGTGCCGGTGGAAACGACGAGGGATTGTGGAGGGTACCGGAAGGCGAGCTCCCCCATCATCCTGGCGATGCCGCCGCCATGCGGGGGAAAGTTGAAGCTCAGGAGGAGACTTGTGATTCGATCTCCCGAAGATTGCGCACCACGCGGTCCCAGTTGTAGTTCGTCTCCACGGCCTTCCGGCCCGCCTGCCCCAGGCGCCGCGCGAGGAGTTGGTCCGACAAGAGGCGCGTGAGCGCCTGCGCCGCGGCGGCCGGATCCTCCGGGTCCACGACGAACCCCGTTTCCCCGTCTTTCACCGCCTCGGCCACACCGCCACTCCGCCCGGCGATGACCGGCAACCCGCACGCACTCGCCTCCGCCAGCGCGATTCCGAACCCTTCGACGCGGGTGCCCTCGGCCCGGCGCGAGACGCCGAGATAGACCTCCGCCACATTGTAGAGCGCAGGGAGATCCTTGTCGGGCACCGACCCGACGAACCGTACCGACTCGGCGATCCCCAGCTCCTCGGCAAGTTTCTTGTACGCGTCCTTCTTCTTGCCGGCGCCGATCACGAGATACCCGACGTCGTGCCCCGCCTTGCGCACCTCCGCCACCGCTTTGAGAGACGTATCGATGCCCTTGTAGGGCTCGAGCCGCGCCACGGTGACCACCCATTTGCCGCTCTCCAGCCGGTGGCGCGCCCGCACTTCACGCGTATCGAGACCGGGGCGGAATTGTGCCGGGTCGGTGCCGAGCGGCACCACGCGCACGCGCTCCACGTGGGGGTCGAGCCCGAGCTCGCGCAGCACGGTCTGCGCCTGCTCCTTCGTCCACTGGCTGTTGGCGACCACCACCGACGCGGAGCCAAGGAGGGCGCGCGCGGTGCGGCGGGCGAACGCGGAGTGATGGATCTTGTGCAGCTCCTTCAGGACGTCGCCGCCGTGCACCAGCACCCCGTAGCGGGTCCCCAGGCGTTCGTGCGTCCACTTGGCCGCGTACGCGGCGGGGCGAATGGAGTCGCACCATGCGAAGCGCGGCTTCGCTTCGCGCGCGAGGGTGGCGACGCGGCGCGACCAGAACAGCAGCCCCGCCAGACCCGACAGCGACCGGGTCGGGATGGGCAGGCGGTCGATCACCGAGGGAAACGCCGAGTCGGTTTCCTGGGCGTCGCGATTCTGGCCCGTGGAGACGAGGAGCTCGCCCTTGGGATAGCGGAGCGCGATCTCCCCCATCATCCGCGCCACGCCCGTGTGCATCGGCGGGAATTCGTCGGTCAGGAGAAAGGTCTTAGCCATCAGCACGGCGGTCGAGCTCCCACAGGCGAGCGTACTTGAGGAACACGCTCACTGAGGCGAGCCCGCAGAGGACGGCGCCATGCCATCCCTCGAGGATGCCAAGCTGCAGGAAGTAGGTGCGCCAGAACGTGAAGGGCGGCCGCACCAGAACGTCGGTGAGCCGGGCCCGGCGGCCCCGGTCCCGAAGGTCCTGGGCGGCCCACGTCGCGTAAAGATCGATCTTCTTGAGGTGATGGCTCAGGTCCCGGTAGGGAGTGTGTTCCAGGGGCTCCACCAGGCGCCCCGTATCGGCCACTGATTCGAGTCCTTCATGCACCCGGCGCTCGACAAAGCGCCGGTCCCGCCGGAAAAAGCGGACCGCCCAGTTGTCTCCCCACCCTCCCCGGTGCATCAGCCGCCCGAGGTAATAGTTCCGGCGTCCCACCGCGTACGCCTCGTGGACGGGCTGCGCCGCGGTCCGCGCGAGCTCGTCCGCCAGGGCCTTCGAGATGCGCTCATCCGCGTCCAGCGCGAACACCCACTCGGACTTCGAGACGGCGATGGCGGCGTTACGCTGCCCGGCGATGGTGAGGCCGGGGACGTCCAGCACCCGGGCCCCCGCCTGCCGTGCCAGCCCCTGCGTCCCGTCGGTGGACCCGCCGTCGGCCACCAGTACCTCGGTCGCCCAGCCGAGGTGCCGGACGGCGTCCTCGATCTGAGCGGCCTCGTTCAGCGTCGGGATCACTACCGTGACCGGCGGGTGCATACCCTAATCAATCCTAATGGCCGTCAGGGCCTCGCGGTATACGGCCTCCGTCCGTTCGGCCGTCCGCTCCAGGGTGAATTCGGTGCGGACTCGCGTGCGCCCGGCGGCGCCCAGCCGGGCGGCCAGCCCGTCGTCAGCCAGGAGGCGTGAAAAGGCGGCCGACCACGCGGCCGGATCACGCGGGTCCACCAGCATGCCGGAATCCTCCGTCACCAGATCGGGATTGCCGCCGGCCCGGGAGGCGACGACCGGGAGGCCGAGGGCCATCGCCTCGAGCAGGGCCTGCGACAGGCCCTCGATCCGCGACGGCAGGGCCGCGATCCGCGCCACGTGATAGAAGGCCAGCGCTTCCGGCCCGAATGGCACGAATCGCACCAGGTGCCGCTCGGGGACGGTCGCCCGGGCCTCCCGCAGCCCGGCGTCTTCGTCCACGCCCGCGCACACCAGAACCACGGGGCGCTCCACGGATGCCAGGGCGCGAATGGCGATGTCCTGATCCTTCCGCCGGGCGACGATCGCGATCACCGCTCTTCCCGCGTCGTCACCGACCGACCGGCGGACGAAGTCCAGCGCGGCCGTCGACGGCGCCTGGTCGATGCGGGCGAGGTCGATGCCGTTCGGGACCACGCGGAGTCGCGCGCCCGGGTGCCAGCGCGCGGTGAGCGCGCGGGAGACAGCCGGACTGACCGCGATGGTACGGTCGGCAGTGTGTCCGATGGAGAACAACTCGAGGGGCGAAGTCCGGGGCATGGTGCGGCGGGTCACGACGAACCCTGCTCGCAGCCGTCCGCGCCAGCGGAGCCACGTGAGCGCGCGCCGGTCCTTCGTCGCGTGGCTGTTCACCACGTCCACCCGCTCCGTCGCGATCACCTCGGCGAGACGGGCGGCCAGAGGCCCGACGCGCGTGAAGTCGAGCGGCACGACCGGGATCCCTGACTCGCGCCCCAGTTTCGCGAGCAGCGATTCGTCACGGACGCCGAGGATGACGCGGTGGCCGCGGCGGCGGAGATGATCGGAGAGATTGAAAATCGATTGGGTGGATCCGGCGCCGTCACCCTGAAAAGTGAGTTGAAGAATGTTCAGTGGCCCCGCTGGCCCCGCTGGCATGTGAACGAAGGTAGTGATACTCTACGCGGCATGCACGTGGCGGTCGCCTCACACCACCGGTTGCCGGTCCAGGGGTACGGGGGCACGGAGCGAATCGTCACCGCGCTGGCGCAAGGACTCGTGGCCCTGGGTCATCGCGTCACCCTGATGGCTCCTCCGGGCACCGCCATCCCCGGCGCAGGGCTCGTCGCCATTCCCGCCAAGGCGTTCAAGGATCCCAAGTTCTCGCTCTCGACGTACACGCCGCGAGACGCCGACGTTCTCCACGCCCATTTCGTGGTGAGAGCCGCGCCCGCGGGGCCTCCGTTTCTCCAGACGCTGTACGGCAACCTCAAGGCCGACGAGCCGGTCCCTCCGCTGAATGTGTTTCTCTCCGCGAATCACGCCGGCCGCAACCGGAGCAAGGCGTTCGTCTACGCAGGGCTCGATCCGGCCGAGTTTCAGTTCCAGGCCCGGAAAGAGGACTACGATTTTTTCATCGGGCGTCTCCACCACGCCAAGGGATACCACTGGGCCATCGAAGGCGCCCAGCGCACCGGCCGGCGGCTGATCCTGGCGGGCGGCTGGCGGCCGACCCTCTCCCGCGGGATCAAGTACGTGGGCGAGGTGGACGGCGACGAGAAGACGCAGCTGCTCGCCAACGCACGCTGCCTCTGGATGCCCGCCCTCTGGGACGAACCGTTCGGCCTCACCAACATCGAAGCCCTGTTCTCGGGGACGCCCGTCCTGGGCACCCGACGCGGGGCCCTCCCCGAGATCCTGACGTCCGAGGTCGGGGCCCTGTGTGATACGCTGGACGAAATGGTCGAGGCCTCGAAAACCATCGACGGCCGTGATCCGGCTCGCTGCCGAGCTCACGCCGAGCGCTACTTCACCCATCTGGTGATGGCGGAAGAGTACGTGCGGTTCTACCAGCACCTGCGGGATACCGGCGCGTTACCGGAAGGCCGGCCGACCCCCTACACCACCTTGTAGTTCCGGAACTCGAAGATCCGGGCGCCGGTGAGGCGCTCGATCCAGTCGGACAAGTAGAACCGCAGGTGAGCGGCCCTGAGGGTACGGGGACCGATGATCCGCTCCGGGTCGTGGGCGCGTGCGTCCACCCACTCCTGTGCGACCGCCGGATG
>DATBBZ010000377.1:0-5466 GCA_036270745.1 Gemmatimonadales bacterium
CTTGATCCCGCGCGTCTTCGCGTTTCTGCCTCTGCAGGAGCCGGGTGCGGTACTGGGGCACGCTCGCGGCGGTCTGGGCCGCCGCCGTCATGGCCTGCGTGCGCGCCTCGAGCTGCGCGTCCACCGCCCGATGCGTGTTCAGGAGCGCCTTCCTGATGGAGACGTCGGCGGCGCGGTTCGCCTGCCACGACGCGTAGACCAGGGTGGGGCCAAGCACCGCCACGATCAGAATCACCGAGGCGGCGAAGACCTTCCAGGCCAGGCCGAAACGCGGCCCCCGGTTAGTAGAGCTCGCGTCCCGCATTCGTCGGATAGGATTTTCCGAACTTGTTCTTGTGGGGTTGCCACTTGAAGCCGCGCGCGTCGAGCTGAACCGGCTGGGCCAGCGCCAGTCCGGTGGCGGGGACATCCACGTCCTGCGCCATTTCCTGCGACACCCGCGGATGCCAGACGTGGAACGTGTAGTGACCGGGCGGTACTCCGGAAATGGCGAAGCTTCCGTCGGCGCCGGCCTGGGTGAACCACCGGCTCCCCATTACCTGCACGTAGGCCACCATGCTGGCGTGGACGTTACAGTAGATGAAGACCAGTCCGGGGTGATCGAAGGTGTGGCCCTTCGCCTCCCCGCGTCCGTAGAGTCCAAGATCGAACCCGTTGGGATCCGACGCCGAAAAGACGTTATGGCTGAAGGGATCGGTGTTGGGGAACCGGACCATGGAACCGACCGGCACCACCTCGATGTCCGGGACGAACTGCTTGTCCGAAATGGTGACATCCACCGTCACGGGCCTGCCCGGAGGGGTGGTGGTGGCGCCGGTGAGATAGATGACCGCATCCGCGATATCCGGGGACGGCTTGTTCCGCTTCTCGAGAATGGAGATGGTGCCTGAAACCCGGACGCCCTGGGCACCTGGGCCGGCTGGGACGGCCGAGACCGCGGGGACGTTCTGCGACCTTACCCCGGAGACAGCCAATACCCCAATCACTGCGGTCAACTGCAAGTGCCGCATCAGCGTACGCCCTTTCGAATATTGCGCCGGTAGCCGCACAGCTTACTCTAGAGACGCCGAAACCGCCAGGAGACATACGTGAAACGCGTTCTCGCCGCGCTCGTGATCCTAGGACTTCCCTTCCTCGCCGCGGCGCAGCAGTCGCAGCCCACGACGGCCACACCCCAGCGCACCGTGCAGCTCACCGGCATGGTGCTCGTGAACGGGTTCTGGAACAGCTCGGCCGTTGCGAATGTGGACCTGCCACTCGCGGCCGGGCCCGATTCCGTGGGGATCAAGGGCGGTGGCGCCAGCATCAGGCAGACGCGCATCGGGATCCTGGTGAATGACCCCGATGTGCTGGGCGGCACCTTTACCGGCGAGATCGACGCGGACTTCTACGGTGGCCAGCAGCCGAGTGGGAGCGGGCGGACGTCGCCGCTGTTGCGGCTGCGGCGCGTCAATGGAACCATCGACTGGAGCCACTTCCAGATCATGGTGGGCCAGGAAAAACCCCTGGTGTCCCCTCGCAATCCCCGGTCGCTCGCCGCCGTCGGCTTTCCCGAATTCTCGGCGTCCGGCAATCTGTGGCTCTGGATCCCGCAGGTGCGCCTGACGGTGGAAACAGGGTACACGTTCCGGCTGGCGCTCCAGGCGGCCATTCTGGCCCCCACCGCCGGCACGCCTCAGCCGTCGTTCAACACGTCGCTCGATTCGTCCGAGCGCACCGGCCGTCCTTCGATCGAGGGCCGCCTGCGGCTGGGCTGGGGGTCCGCCGACAACCCCAGCGAATTCGCCATCGGCGCGCACCAGGGTTGGCTCAAGAACCTGGACTCCCTGTCCGGCGATTCGATCCAGGTGTCCCAAGCGCTCACCGCCGACGCCCGCATCGTGTTCGGGCCCTTCGAGCTCGTCGGCGAAGCGTTCACCGGCAAAGCCCTGGCCGGCCTGGGCGGGGGCGGGGTGGGACAGAATTTCGGGGTCGACGGCGCCGCGGTGCACACCACCGGCGGATGGGGACAGTTCAATGCGCGCCCCCTGAAGGACTGGATGTTCGGCGTCGGCTGCGGGATCGACGACCCGAAGGACGCGGACGTCTACACGGTGGGAGATTCGACGTACCTGACCAAGGGCGGGCGCCTCAAGAACCTTGCGTGCGAAGGGCACCTGCAGTGGACCCCGCCGGGCCCGGTCGTGGTGGCGTTCGAGTTCCGCCAGATCCGGACGACGTATCTCACCGGCGAGGAGCGGGTCAACCACCTGAATCTGGCGATCGGCTACCGCTTCTAGATCACGCGACCGGAAGGCGTCCGATCAGCCCGGCGGCGGTTACGGGGCCCGGTTCCGCGATGAGCGCCCGCGCGTGGTCGACCTGGCCCCAGGTGTTCCACAGCAGCACGCCCCGGAGTGTGCCCTCAGCGAGGTAGTAGACCACGCCCTCCCGGAAGGGGGTCTTCCAGTCGCTGACCGTCTCGAGCCGGGCGTCCAGGTCACCCACCGCTTCGTATCCCAGCTCGAACAAGTCGCCGTAAAAGAACGGCAGATGGTCATAGCGTTCATTCGCGCCCGCGAGATTGCGACCCGCCAGCCGACCGGCCGCGTTGGCGTTGTCCTCATGTTCCACCCGGGAGCGGTGACCCAAAGCCTTCGATGGGAAATTCGCGACGTCACCAGCCGCGTAAATCGCCGAGTTGGAGGTCCGGAGGAATTCGTCCACGAGGATCCCGTTGTCGGTCTTCAAGCCCGCGGCCTGCGCGAGCTCGATGGAAGGGATGATTCCCAACCCCGCAACGACGCCGTCGGCAGGCAGCTCGAATCCGGTGGTGGTTTTCACGACGGCCTTCCCCGCCTTCTCCGTTACCGTCGCGACGCCCTCCCCCGTACGGACGGTCACGCCCTTCGAACGGTAGTAGTCGACCAGGTTCTGGGAGACCGGCGCCGGAAACACCCGTGCGCCGACGCCCACTTCGGGGATGACCATCGTCACAGCCGCTCCCTGCATCCTGAGGGCCGCCGCGACTTCAGAACCGATGAAGCCGCCCCCCAATACTACGAAGTGCTTCCCGGGGGCCGCCGCCGCATGCAGGGCGCGGTAGTCGTCGAGGGTCCGGAAGTAGATGATGGAGTCGGGAGCGCCGGCCAGGCGGCGCGGGGCGCCGCCGGTGGCGAGCAGCAATGTGTCGTAGGCGTAGGTCTCACCACGATCGTCGGCGAGCGTCTTCCCGGCGGCGTCGATCCCCGTCACGCGGCGGGAGAGAATCACTTCGACGCCCTGGACGTCATCGGTCCGCCAGATGCTCGACTCCGCGTCCCCTTTCCACAGGGCCTTGGAGAGCGGCGGGCGGTTGTAGGGCGGGTGCGGCTCCGCGCTGATGATGCCGACGCTCGCGCCGGGCGCCTGCTCGCGTGCGCCTCGGGCCGCGGCCGCGCCGGTCATCCCGCCACCCACGATCAGATGCTGGAAGCGTTTCATGGAGTCGGGGATATGTGGTCCGGTGCGGAGTCCCGCAAGGCGGCCGTCACCACCAGTACCGTGCCGTGCATGTCGTGTGGGTGCAGAGAACAGTCGCGGTGGGTCCTCTACTAGTCGTCCGCCTTCCCGCGGTGCTTGGGGCGCCGCTCGTAATCCTTCTTCGATTTGTGGCGCTGGTGGGGCGGCGTATCCAAGCGCCCTCGCACCGGCGCATCCGGGTTCGGAACCCGGATCTTGGTTGGGTCCTTCTTCTTCCGGCTCACGCTTGAGACCGTTCCCGAATCTGCTTCGCGTGGTGCCGGCAGTGCACCAGGTGGAACCGCATCCACTCCGGCAAGGTCAGGTCGCCGAGGCGGGGGTGTTTGACGAAGAGGTCGCGGGGACGACGGGCGAGGAGGTCCGGCGCGATCTGGTTGAACCGCGCGATGCCCTCCCGGAAATGCGACTCCGCGTACTTCCGGTCCACCTGCTCGGCCGGACGGGAACCCGACGGCGCCTCGCGTCCCGGCGGGAACCAACCCACGGTGAGAATGAGGAAGCTCGCCACGCGCTCCACGAGGGTCCCCGGACGCCGCTCCATTGGCGGTTTGTCGCGCCGGCTGTCGAATCCCCTCCCTGACCCTTCGAGCGAGATCGCGAGGTGCTCGACGACCTGGGCCGAGTTCCATTTGCCCGCCGGCGCGCGATACCAGTCGGCATCGGACTTCCCGGCCAGGGGGCCGAGGACGAGATCGGGGAGGGCCTCGAGGCTGATCGCCATCGTGAATGGTGCACTCCTCTGGGTTTCGGTACCTTCTATTCGTCCAGCCACTACGGATTCTACGGTTGAGGGTACTCGCCCGCCATCCGATCGCCTGGCTCCTCCTGATCCTCGTGATCGTGTCGTCGTTCTTCCCGCTCGCTCCGATCGTAGACGCGGTGACCGGTGCCGTTCCCGGTGACGCCGCGCTCACCCGCCCCGCGCTCTACGTCATCCTGGCCCCGCTCTCAAACACGCTCGACGCCCTCACCTTCCTCACCATCGAACGCGCCCAGGTGCTCCTCGGAACCTGGATCATCTTGTTCGCGGTGTGGGGCGTCCTCGCGGGCCGGACCAGACGAGGCCGGCTCGTCCGGGTCCTCCTGGCGCCGGTGGTCGTGTTCGCGCTGGCGGGCGCGGCCGTGACCCTCCCCCGTCCCGTGCCCGCGCTCGAGTCCGCCGACTCGGACGCCACGATCATCGACTTTCATTCCCATACGCAAGCGTCCCACGACGGCCGGCACGGCTGGACCCCCGACGACCTCGCCCGCTGGCATGCGGACCAGGGATTCCAGGCCGCGTACGTCACCGACCACAACGTGATCTTCCCCGGGCGAGAGGGAGGCCCGATCCCTCTCCTCCCCGGCGTGGAATGGAGCGTCTACCGCCAGCACATCGTCGCCCTGGGCCGCGCCGATTCCATCGACCGCGATGCATTCTCCAAGGACACGCCGGGTATGCTCAAACTTTTCGCCACCCTCCACCAGCAGGGTGTACTCGGCATCGCTTCCATTCCGGAGTACTGGGAGAACCACCGGGAGGATCTGGAGCAGTTCGTCATCGCGGGCGCGGACGGGTTCGAGATCGTGAACTGCGCTCCGAAGGCCCTCCGGTTCTCGAGCGGAAACCGGGCCGACGTCCTGCTCCTGGCGAGAAGCCACGATCTCCTCGTCACCGGCGCGAGTGACAATCATGGCTGGGGGAAGGTCACCTGCGTCTGGAACCTGTCGCAGGTCGGGGCCCGGGGCTTCCGCGCTAACGAGGTCATTGCGCGGCCCCTGGCGCTGGCCCAGGGGGACCGCCCAGTCTGGACGGCCGGTTTCGACCAGCCCTGGATCATGCTCCGATCGCTGACGGCGGGTGAACGCACTAGCTGGCTCACCTGGATCGCGGTCTACCTCATCTACATGAGCGTCCCGCGACGGAAGGGGAAACGGGCCAGTATCGGCATCCTGGCGCGGGACCTGACCCCCCCGAGAGATTGA
>DATBBZ010000378.1:0-2060 GCA_036270745.1 Gemmatimonadales bacterium
TTGACACATTCCGATATAGGCATATATAATGGCGCCATGGCACGAGCGGCGACGACCTCGGACGCGTTCAACGCGATCGCCGAACCGCAGCGGCGGGAGATCCTGGTGCTGCTGCGGGGCGGCGAGCGGCCGGTGACTGACCTGGCGCGAGACCTGGGGATGACCCAGCCGCAGGCGTCCAAGCACCTGCGGGTCCTCCGGGAGGTCGGGCTCGTGCGGGTCCGCGGGGCGGGCAAGCAGCGGCTGTACGGCCTGGACGCCCGCGGGCTGCGGCCGATCCACGAGTGGGTGGGCGGCTTCGAGCGGTTCTGGAGCGAGAGTTTCGACCGGCTGGACGCGTACGTGCAGGAGTTGCAGCAGGCACGGCAGGCAAGGCAGGAGGGACCACACGATGGCGACGACCAGTAGCGGCGGCGAGCCTGCGCACGCGACCGCGGACCGCGAGATCGTGATCTCCCAGGTGATCGGCGCCCCGCGGGAGCTGGTGTTCGAGGCGTTCACGCGCGTCCGGCACCTGTCGCGGTGGTGGGGACCGGAGGGCTTCACCACCGCGACACGGTCCTTCGAGTTCCGCGTCGGCGGGGAGTGGGACTTCGTGCTGCACGGGCCGGACGGGACCGACTACCAGGAGTGGATCACCTGGCGGGAGATCGTCCCGCCGGAGCGGATCGAGCTGCTGCACGGCGAGTCCCGCGACGACCCGAACGCCTTCGAGTCGGTCCTGACCTTCGCGCCGGACGGCGCGGCGACCCGGATCGTGATGCGCACGGTGTTCCCCACCAAGGAACTGCGCGACGAGGCGGTCGAGAAGTACCACGCGATCGAGGGCGGCCAGCAGACCCTGAGCCACCTGGCTGCCTACGTCACCGAGACCGTTCGGAAGGGAGCTGAGGGCTGATGGCCGGGAAGGTGTTCGTCAACGTGTCGATGTCGCTGGACGGGCTCATCGCGCCCGAGTCCCGTGAGGACTTGATGGGGCAGCAGTGGATGGAACTGCAGCAGTGGGTGTTCCCGCAGCGGTTCTTCCGGGAGAACCTGAAGCGGCGATGAGTAAGCGGGAGCCGGGTCGTCTACCTGCGACGGCCCCGCCGCACGAGGCTGCTGTGATTGGTGTCTATCTGACGAGGAGAGGGAAATGTCACGCGTTCGGGTCCACAACTTCTCAATTTCGCTCGACGGATTCGGTACCGGCGAGGGTCAAAGCCTCGAATCGCCCTTCGGGCATGCCGGCCACAGGCTCAACGAGTGGTTCTTCCCAACCCGCAGCTTCCAGGGGATGCAAGGCAAGGCAGGGAGCACCGGAATCGACGATGCTTTCGCCTGCAACTGGGGCCCCGGCATCGGCGCCGAGATCATGGGACGGAACAAGTTCGGCCCCCAGCGTGGCCCCTGGGCTGACGAGGACTGGAAAGGGTGGTGGGGGGACGATCCGCCTTTCCACACTCCGGTGTTCGTCCTCACCCATCATCTCAGGCCGACCATCGAGATGAAGGGCGGAACCACGTTCCACTTCATCGACGCGAGCCCGGCTGAGGCCCTGGAAGCGGCCCGGGAAGCGGCCGGGGGCTTGGATGTGCGAATTGGCGGAGGGCCAACAACGGTTCGTGAGTTCCTGGCAGCTAATCTGATTGACTACATGCACATCGCTGTCGTGCCCATTGTTCTGGGACGCGGGGAACGCCTTTGGGACGATCTCGAGGAACTCGAGCAGCGCTTCGCAATTGAAGCAACGACCTCGCCCAGCGGCGTTACCCATCTCACATTCACCCGCCGATAGCTTTCGTCCGCAAACCTGGTGGTCCAGGGACCGCTCTGTAATGCCGGGGTGCGACTGGCCCGGAAGGACCCCGGTCAGAGCAACTCTGACCCGAACCATCCTGGTAACCCGGCCTGGATCGTTCTCGGGCGAGTGAGAGTCCGGTCAGGGCGACAGGCGTGACCGGAGGAGGCGCCGTTCCACACCCCGGTCTTCGTCGTGACGCACGAGAAGCGTGACCCCTGGGAGCGGCCGGGCGGGACCACCTTCCACTTCGTCAACGACGGCATCGAGCCCGCGCTCG
>DATBBZ010000379.1:0-6553 GCA_036270745.1 Gemmatimonadales bacterium
AGATCGAGCTCGAAGTGATACAGGAAGACGTCGATGCCGGGGAGTTGAGCCCTCGCCCGACCCGGCCAGAGGCCAGACATCCCGAGCATGAGCACCACGGTCCACAGACGGCCCCTCCGCTGACGCTCCCTACCCGGCATACACCCTCCCCAGTGCCGATTCCCCGGCCGGCATGGCATCCCGGCTCTTCGCGGCGGTTTCCGCGGCGCCCTCGACCTCCGCGGTCACTTCGTCTTCGATCTTGGAAAGCTCGGTTTCGCGCAGCCCGAGGCCCTTGAGATACCCCTCGTACTGCCCAATGGGGTCGCGTCGTCCCCACGCCTCGAACAGCGAGGCCGGAAAGCTCTCCCGCGCCTCCCGTTCATCATGGGTCGCATGTCCCCCCATCCGGAACGTCTCGGCGACCAGGAGCGCGGGGCCGTCGCCGGCCCGGCACCGGTCCGCGGCCACCCGGGTGGCGGCATAGGCGTCCAGCACGTTGTTGCCGTCGAAGGTCGCCCCCCAGATGCCGTAACTGGCGGCCCACTCCGCGAAGTCGCCGGGGAGATGGTGTTGGTCCACCCGCGTGCCCAGCGCCACCTGGTTGTTCTGCACGATGAAAATGGCGGGCACTTTCTGCACCGCCGCGAAGTTGGTGCCCTCGTGAGCGGTCCCGGTCTTCGTGGAGCCATCCCCCACCCAGGTGAGGGCCACCCGCGGCTCTTTCCGAATCCTGAAGACAAGGGCGATGCCCGCCACCACGGGGACCACGTCCGCCACGTGTGAAATCGGCTGGAGGACGCCGCGCCCGAAGTCTCCTACGTGAAGGTCCCGCCCTCCGCTGGGGGAATCGCCGCTCCCCAGGTAGGCGCGAAACATGTCCGGGAGGGGGACGCCGAATTCGATGCAGGCGGCGGCATTGCGGATCATCGGGGCGACCACGTCCTGCCCCGCCCGCAAGGCATGCACCGGTCCCACCGTCGCGGCTTCTTCCCCGGTCCCGAGCCAGGCCTTGGAGATCACCCCGGTGCGGACCCAGCGCTTCAGCTGGATGTCGTGGAGCCGGGCGCGGAGCAGCGCGGCGTAGAGGCGCCGGTGGTCGTCCTGGTTCAGGGACTGGATGACGGCACGGCGGGCCGGATCCCGTTCCAGGCGATCGGCATACTCTTTCGCCAAGGCGGGGTCAGCCCGCCAGAAGACATACTCCGGAGGATCGAACGCGGGGAAGCGGCGCATCGGAAAACCTAGCGGAACAGCTTGGAAATCAGCCCGCCGCCACCGGCCCCGGGGGCACTGCTGCCGGTCAACGCGTCGGCGAACTCCATGGCGGTGGAGTAGCGGCCGTCGGGATTCGTCTCCATCGCCTTGGCGAGCGCCTTCTCGAGATACTCGGGCAGGTCGGCCCGGAGCTGCCGGAGCGGCGTCGGCGTGCCCCGGAGCCGCGCGATCATCATTTCCTGTGCGTTGCGTCCCTGGAAGGGCAGCTTCCCGGTGAACAGCTCGAAGGCCACGATGCCGAGCGCATAGATGTCCGAGCGAGCGTCGAGCGCCTTGCCGCGGATTTGCTCGGGGCTCATGAACTCAGGCGTGCCCAGGATGATGCCGGTCGCCGTGAGCTTCTGAATGGCCGGGTCCGCGCGGCGCTCCTTGGCCAGCCCGAAATCCATCACCACGGCTTTGTCGGCGCCGTCCTCCTGGACCACCATGATGTTCTCGGGCTTCAGGTCCCGGTGGACGATGTGCAGCTCATGCGCGTGCTGGAGTCCCGCGCATACCTGCCGCAGGAGCGCCACGCCCGGCGCCAGGTCCATCGGTCCCTTCTGCACCTCCCGGTCCGAAAGCAGGTCGCCCTTTAAGAAGGGCATCACCAGATAGATGAGGCCGTCTTCCGATTCGCCCAGCCGGAGGATCTTGCAGACGTTGGGATGATCGAGGCGCATGGCCAACCCCGCCTCCCGGCGGAGCCGCTCCACCGAGCTCTTGTCGGTGGCCAGCTTGGGCGAGAGGACCTTGATCGCTACCTCGACGCCCGACGCCAGCTCTTTGGCGAGGTAGACGTAGGACATCCCGCCTTCGCCCAGCTTCTTGGAAATCTGGTAGCGCCCGTCGAGCAGCTGGTTGGAGAGCGTGGACGCGCGGTCCGGTCCCCCCGCCTGCGGCGGTGCCGTGCGGACCGACGTGTTGTTGCCGGAGGCGGGATTGGCCGCTTTGGGAGGGCCTCCGGGGCGGGTCTGGACCTCCACGAGCATGCTTCCGTCTTTCGGGCAGAAGCGCGCGGCGTCCGAATACACCGAGCCACAGCGGGGACAGCGGCGGTCACTCATGGGCGGACCAAGTTGCGCCCTTCGTTCTTGGCGCGATAGAGGGCCTGGTCCGCCACCGCCACGAATCCTTCGGCGCTCTGAACCTTGTCGTCCGGAAACGCGGCGAGCCCGATGGACACGGTGAGATTCAACGGCTGGTCGCCGGTATCGGCAAAGTCGTGCTTCTCGATCCGCTGGCGGAGACGTTCGGCGAAGATGGTCGCGCCCTGGAGTCCCGTCTCGGGCATCACCACGACGAACTCTTCGCCGCCGTACCGCGCCACGATGTCCACCGACCGGGCCTCGCGACGCAGGATCTCGCCCACCTGCCGCAGCACCGAGTCGCCCGCCAGGTGGCCACGCGTGTCGTTGATCTGCTTGAAGCGGTCGATATCGGCCAGGAGGATGCTGATGCCCAGCTTGTACCGCCGCGCCCGGTCCAGCTCCGCCTCGAGCGCCTCGGCCAGCGCGCGCCGGTTCATGGTGCCGGTGAGGGCGTCGGTCGCCGCGAGCTTCTCGAGCCGCTGCTTGTCGGAGACCGCGGATTCGAAGTCGTACGCCTTCTCGATGGCGGCCACAGCCGTTTCGATCACGGTTTCCGCGAACTGGGCGTCGGCACGGGTCAGCGGGAGGTCGTCCCCGGTGGTCCGGAGGAAGAACACGCCGATCTGCTGGTCTTTCATCGAGAAGGGCAAGGCCACCGCCGAGCGGGTGGGGACCTTGATGCCCTCGCGCTCCCAGCGGGTGCGTTCCGATTCGTAGAGCGGGTCGGTCGCGACGTCGGCCACGAGGACGGGGCGGCCGGTGCTCAGCGCTTTGCGGATCTCAGGGTACCGCGCGAGATCGATCTGCAGATTCCGCAGCATCGGATTCTCGTACGCCGCCACCACCACACCCACCTGGTCGCCGGCCTTGGCCAGCACCATCGAGCACTTGGAGATGTTGAGCACCCGGGCCACCCGGCGGGCCAGGATGTGATAGATCTCGTCGGGCTTGAGGGAGTCGGTGACCTCGTGGAGGATGTCCACCATCGCCGCGCGGGACCGCGCCTCTTCGCGGGCCGCCGCGAGCGCCTTCCCCACCCGGAGGTGGGCCTCGACCCGCGCCAGAAGCTCGCGGACGCGGAAGGGCTTGGAGATGAAATCCGCGGCGCCCAGACCGAGTGACTTCACGGTGGCCTCTTCGGGCGGCATGGACGACACCATCAGCACCGGCAGATCGCGGTAGCGCTCGTCGCCTTTGAGGCGCTCGAGAAGCTGCAGCCCGTCGATCTTGGGCATCATGATGTCGAGCAGGAGGAGATCGGGGCGCTCCTCCTCCAGACGGCCGAGCAGGCCCTCACCACCGGGCGCGGTCGAGACCACGTACCCGTGTTCCTTCAGGATCCACGTGAGCGTCCGGACGAGCGACGCGTCGTCGTCCGCCACGAGTATCCGGGAGGGTTCTGCGTCCGACATCCTGAGCTCAGTCCTCGAGAAGCTTGGGGTCGACGTTGCCACCGGACACCACGAGCACCGTGGTGCCGGTCGGGCGGACATCGCCCGCGCGAAGCGCCGCCGTCGTCGCGGCACCGGACGGCTCGACGGTCAGCCGGCACTCGCGGTGTAGAAAATGCATCGCCTCCAGGAGGCTGTCATCCTCCACGAGGGCGACGCCGACCAGACGGTCCCGTTCAGCCATGAGGTGGGCGAAGGGCGTGGCGCCGACGGTGAGGGTGATCAATCCGTCGGCGAGACTGGCGGTCCGGTCGAGCTTCACCGGTGCGCCGGCCGCCAGGGACTTGGTGAGCTTGGGCGCTCCCACCGGCTCCACGCCCCACACCTTGGCCTTGCTCCCGGCCGCCGCGAGTCCGGTGACCACACCCGCGATGAGTCCACCCCCACCCACCGGCACCACCACCGTTTCGACCCCCGGCAGGTCTTCTACGATTTCGAGCGCGACGGTCGCCTGTCCGGCGATGACGTCGGGATGATCGAAGGGCGGGACCATCGCGAGGTGCTGCTCGGCCACCAGGGCTTCGGCTTTTGCCAGGCGGTCCGCGGAGGTCCGTCCCGCGAACACAACTTCACCGCCCCACTTTTTCACGCCTTCCACTTTTACGGCGGGCGCGGTCTCCGGCATCACGATGACCGACCGGACGCCGAACCGGTTCGCGGCCCAGGCCACCGCCTGCCCGTGGTTCCCCGAGGAGTAGGTGATGACGCCGCGGTTGCGGTCCGACGCGGGAAGCCGGCGGACCGCGGTGAATGCGCCGCGGGCCTTGAACGCGCCCACGGGCTGCAGGCTCTCGAGCTTGAGGTAGGCCTTGAGGGGCTCGACCCAGATCAGGGGCGTCCGGACCGCGACGCCGGACAGCCCCGCCGCGGCCTCCCGTACGCCTGCAGCGGTGACCATCACTTCTTCTTGGCCTTCGGAGCCGGCGTCTTGGGCGTGGCTGAAGCCTTGGACTTGGGAGCCGGAGTCTTGGGCTCATCATCCCCGTTACCCTCGTCACCCTCGCCTTCGGCATCCTCTTCCTTCACCACGCGGGCGACATCGACCACCAGATCCCCGGCCGTCAGGTTCATGACCTTCACGCCCTGGGTGTTGCGGCCGGAGATGCGGATCCCCTCCACCGGCACCCGGATGATGATCCCCTTCTTCGTGATCATCATCAGCTCGTCATCGGGCTGGACCTCTTTCAGCGCGACGATCCCACCCGTTTTGTCGCTGTGCTTGAGCGTGATGATGCCGCGGCCGCCCCGGTGCTGGACGCGGTACTCGTCGAGCTCCGACCGCTTGCCCATCCCCTTCTCGGTGACGGCGAGCAGGGTCGAGGCGCGCCGGACGATGACCATGTCGATGACGTGGTCTTTCTTGTCCAGCGCGATGCCCTTCACTCCGGTCGCGGACCGGCCCATGTCGCGGACGTCCTGCTCGTGGAACCGGATGCTCATGCCCTGGCGCGTGGCGAGCACGACGTCGTTGCGGCCGTCGGTGACCTGGACGTCGATCAGCTCGTCTCCCGACTCGATGTTGATCGCCCGGATGCCGGCCGTCCGCGGATTCCCGTACTCGGAGAGTACCGTCTTCTTGACCACGCCCTTCTTGGTGGCGAAGAGCAGGTACTGATCGTCCGAGAATTCCCGCACCGGAACGAGGGAGGCCAGGTGCTCGTCCTGGCGGATGGCGACGCAGGAGGTGACCGGCTTTCCCCGCGCCGCGCGCGCGGCCTGCGGCACCTCGTGCACTTTGAGCCAGTGGCACTGTCCCGAGGTGGTGAAGAACATCACGTAGTCGTGGGTCGACGCGATGAACAGGTGCTCGACCCAGTCGTCTTCCTTGGTGTGCGCGGCGGTGACGCCCCGGCCCCCCCGCCGCTGACGCCGGTACGCGGATACGGGCAGGCGCTTGATGTAGCCCGCGTGCGAGACCGTGATCACCATGTCCTCCTCGGCGATCAGGTCTTCGATGGAGAACTCGCCCTGGTCGGCGACGATCTCCGTGCGGCGCTGGTCGCCGAACCCGTGGGCCACCTCGCCGAGCTCTTCCTTCAGGATCTTCATCCGGCGGGGCTTGGACGCCAGGATCTCCTTGCACTCCTTGATGAACTTGCGGACGTCCTTCAGCTCCTCCTCGAGCTTGTTGATTTCGAGGGCGGTGAGCCGGGCCAGCCGCATGTTCAGGATTTCGGCCGTCTGCCGCTCCGACAACTTGAACCGCTTCCGCAGGGCGGCGTCGGCGGTGGGCGTGTCCTTCGACTTCCGGATGATCTTGATGACTTCGTCGATGTGATCGACGGCGATCTTCAAGCCTTCCAGGATGTGCTCGCGATCCTGGGCACGCTTGAGATCGAACTCGGTCCGGCGGACGATGATCTGGTGGCGGTGATCGATGAAGCTCTGGAGGATCTCCTTCAGCGTCAGCTCTTTCGGGACGCCGTCCACCAGCGCCAGCATGATGGCGCCGAAGGTGGTCTGCATGGTGGTGTACTTGTAGAGCTGGTTCAGCACCACCGCGGGCACCGCGTCCCGCTTCAGCTCGATGACCACCCGCATGCCTTCGCGGTCCGAGTGGTCCTCGACGTTCGAAATGCCTTCGACCTTCTTGTCGAGCACTAGCCCAGCGATCTGCGTGATCAGGTTCGCTTTATTGACCTGATACGGGATCTCGGTGACGACGATCTGCTGCCGGCCCGACTGCTTCTCCTCGATGGCCGCGCGGGCACGCACCACGATCCGGCCGCGCCCCTTCTCGTAGCAGTCCTTGATGCCGTCCCGCCCGTAGATGAT
>DATBBZ010000380.1:0-8407 GCA_036270745.1 Gemmatimonadales bacterium
ACACCCGAGCAGGTGGCGATGGGATTCACGCTCGCCGGGCTGGGCTCCCGGCTGGCAGCCGCGCTCACCGACGCCGTGATCCTGTTCCTGGTGACCCTGCTCCTGATTACGACAGTGCCGAGCATCGGGGTGCTGATGGGCAAGGCCCCGGGCGCCTGGGCCACGGCGCTGACGGTCGTGCTCTACGGGCTCGGGTTCTTCCTCTACTTCTTCCTCTTCGAGACCCTGGACGGAGGCCGGACACCCGGGAAGCGAATGGTGGGCATCCGGGTCGTCATGGACAGCGGCAGGCGCCTGACCCCGACGGCCTCCGCCATCCGGAACTTGCTGCGGTTCGTGGACGAGTTCTTCCCGCTGGCGCCGACCCTGCCCGGGATTCTGTTCGTCTTCTTCACGAAGAGCGGCAAGCGGCTCGGCGACCTGGCGGCGGGAACCATCGTGGTGCGCGACCGCGCGACCGAATGGTCGCCGGTGGCGGCACTTCCCGCCGCCGTCCCGACAGAGGCGGATCTCGGTCCCCCGCTCCTCTCGGAGCAGGAGTTCCGGCTGCTCGACACCCTCCTCGCGCGCTTCGCCGACCTGGACCCCACCGCGCGGGTGCGGATCACGATCGACGTCGCCACGCGGCTCGAGGCGCGAACGCCCCGAAAGGACGAAGCCCCCGAGGTCTTCTTGACCCGGGTGTTCACCGAGGAAAGCGCCCGGCGACGGTCCCGCTTCGGCGGCCTGGTTACGGCCCGCCAGCCCGGCCGGCTCGGCGTAACCGGGGAGCGGTTCGTGGAGCGGAAGCGGGAAACCTGGGAGGCGTTCCGCGCCAAGGCCCGAAGCATCGAGGGGAGTGGCGTCGCCGCGCTGACGGCCGGGGAGATTCCGGGATTTGCGGCACAGTACCGTGAGGTGGCCGCCGACCTGGCACGGGCCCGGACGTACGGAGTGCCCGCGCCGGTGATCGAGTACCTCGAACGGCTCGTCGCCGCCGGTCACACCGCCATGTATCGAAACCGGGCCAGCCACGAGCGGCGGCCCTTCCTGCCTCAGCTCACGCGGGGCTTCCCGGCCGCGGTGCTCGAATCGTGGCGGTACGTGCTCGCGGCGTTCCTGCTCTTCATGGTGCCCGGAGTCATCGGGTACACCGTGGTCCGGACCCGCCCCGACATCGCCGACGAGATCGCGCCCCCGGTCATGGTGAGCCGCGCTCAGGCCGCCGCCGACCGCGAGGCCCGGGGGATCGGCTACGCGCAGTCAGCGGATCAAGATCTGCCGGTGATGGCGGCGTTCATCATTCAGAACAACATCAACGTCTGCTTCATGGCGTTCGCGGGCGGACTCCTCGCCGGCCTCCTCACGGTGGTCTCGTTGGCCGCGAACGGTCTGAGTCTCGGCGTAGGGCTGGGCGTCTTCGCGAACTATCACGCGGCCCGGTATCTCCTCACGTTCGTCGCGGGCCACGGCGTGCTGGAGCTGACCGCGATCTTTATTTCCGGAGGGGCCGGTCTCAGGCTGGCGCACGCGCTGATCGCGCCGGGGGACCGGACTCGCCGGGACGCACTGGTGTTGGAGGGCCGGATTGCGGCGCGGATGATCGGGATGGTGGTGGTGCTGCTGACGATCGCCGGAACCATCGAGGGGATGCTCTCGGCGAGTGACGCGCCGGCGGCGTTGAAGTTTCTGGTCAGCGGGACTTCGGCGGTGTTCCTGGGGCTCTATCTCGCGAACGGGCGGGGCTGGCGGAGCGAGGCGGGCCAGCGGAGCCAGCCGGGGCGCGCCGCCCTCGCGTAGCGGCGGGCTCCCCTCCCCCACCCCAGCCACCGGCCGCAGGGCCCGAACCGCGGGCCATGTCGGCGGCTCAGCCGCGCCGGTCCTGGAGGATGTCGCGCATCCGGCGCGCGAGGCCCTCGATGTGCTTGAGCGAGTTCACGAGCTCCGGGTCGAGCTCGGCTTCGTTCAGCAGGAGGAGCTGCGTCTCGGCAAGCACGGCCGAGAGCGGGTTGGCCAGGTCGTGGCGGAGTTTCGCGAGCGGGTCTTCGGCCAAGTCGGAAGGCTCTTAGAGCAGGGAGCGGTAGAGGTCCCGCAGGTGATGATCCCGCAGGTCCCGCACCGATTGCCAGAGATCGGGTTCCGAGGCGGCGCAGAAGATCTCCGCCGTCGCCCGCTCGTGTTCGGTATCCGGCGCCCCGAAATGAATGCGCCCCCGCCACGTGCCGTCTTCGGTCCGGCGGACCGCGAGGCGGACAGTGACACCTTGCCCTTCGAATTTTATGGGGGGGAGATCATGAACGACGGCAGGACGCTCGTCGGCAAAGCCTTGTCGTAACGGTTGTGCTGGCATCCTCAGCCTGAGGCTCGTTTGGAGCAACATAAGAGAAAGTGTTGGAGGCGCAAGAGATTAGAACGGCTTGGGGACGAAGGTGATGGCGAACAGGACCAGGGCCAGGACCGCCATGACCACCCTCGACCGAGGCAGCCGGCGCTCCTGGTTCAGCACGGCCGGGTGCGCGAGCCGGCCCCGCGACATCAGTACGATGAAGACCGCCCACACCAGCCAGCCTTGCCAGGTAAACCACCCCAGTACGGCCAGCCCCACCCAGAACCAGAGTGCGAGTCTCGACTGTAGCCCGGGGAGAGCGGCGTAGAGCGCGTGCCCTCCGTCGAGCTGGGCCAGCGGCAGGAGGTTCAACATCGTGACGAACATCCCGATCCAGCCGGCGAACGCGAGGGGCGAAAGCACCACGCCGCCGGAGCCGCCGAGGAGATCCCGGACCCAGCCGGTGAGCAGGGACGAGCCGATGGGCACGATGTCGTGACCGACGAGGAGCAGGAGGTTGGCGCCGGGTGCGACCAGCGGGTGCGTCGTCGACCGCGCCAGCCCGACGATCAACACCGGGAGAGCCACGACAAAGCCCGCGAACGGACCCGCGACCCCGATGTCTAACAGTTGACGCCGGTCACTCAGAATGGTGCGGATGCGGATGAACGCGCCGAGGGTGCCGATGATGGAGATCAGGGGCGCGGGGATGAAAAATGGTGGTGAGGCGTTCACGGCGTGCCGCCGGGCGGTGACGTAGTGGCCGAGTTCATGCGCGAGCAGAATGCTCAGGAGGGGCACCGAAAACGCGAGCCCCGACGCCCAGGTGGTCCAGAAGTGCGCGCCGGGATGCGCGAGCGAATTCAGGAGTCCGAGCACACCGTAATAAGGAAGGCGGCCGGCGAGCACCGCGCCCGAGAGGGTGACGCTCGCGAACGTCAGTGCAAACAGCGCCCAATGGATCCACCACCGCTCGGCAGGACGGGGATGAACTGCGGTAAGAATGAGGTGGCGGCCGTTCGATTCATCGGCCCAGTAGTAGGGTCCGGGCCACGAGCGGAGCGCGTCCTTCAGCTCCGCAGAGGGCCCCGCATGCGCCGGATGTACAAGCGCATCAACGACTTCACGATCGGGCAGTGACGTGGACTCGGCCCGGTCGACGAACTTCATGAGGTCCATGGGCACCCTTGACGATCCGCGCTGGGGACTCTACTATAAGTCACTGGCACGCCTCAAGATACCCAAGCACCCTCTTTACCAATACACAACAAACCGCGTTCACTCCCCCGCATGCAGGGGGTTCCCCCCGCCGTACATCGTTGACCGGAGCTGAAGCACACGTGGACATCGCTGAACTCAAGAGAAAATCCGTCGCCGAGCTGCACGCGATGGCCGAGAGTTTGAACATTCAAAACTACTCGGGGATGCGAAAGCAAGACCTGATCTTCCGCATCGAGCAATCCCTGCTCGACACCGACACCGTGCTCCGCGGCGAAGGGGTGCTGGAGATTTTGCCGGAAGGGTACGGCTTCCTCCGCTCCCCCGACTGGAACTACCTGTACGGCCCCGACGACATCTACGTCTCCCCTTCGCAGATCAAGCGCTTCGACCTTCGCACCGGCGACACCATTCTGGGCCAGGTTCGTCCCCCCAAGGAAGGCGAGCGATATCTCGCCCTGCTGAAGGTCGAGAACGTCAACCTCGAGGAGCCCGAAAAGGCCAAGCACCGGGTCGCCTTCGACAACCTCCGCCCGCGGTATCCGGAAGAACGGATCCGTCTCGAGCGGAAGGACGGCGACCTGTCGATGCGGGTGATGGACATTCTCTGCCCCATCGGCAAGGGCCAGCGCGGTCTGATCGTCTCGCCGCCGAAGGCCGGTAAGACCATCCTTATGCAGAAGCTCGCCAACTCCATCATCGAGAATCATCCCGAGGTCTACCTCATCGTGCTGCTCATCGATGAGCGGCCCGAAGAAGTGACCGACATGGAGGAAAACGTGAAGGGCGCGGAGGTGATCTCCTCGACCTTCGACGAGCCGGCCGACCGGCACGTGCAGGTGGCGGACATGGTGATCGAGAAGGCCAAGCGGATGGTCGAGCACGGGAAAGACGTCGTGATCCTGCTCGACTCCATCACCCGTCTGGGCCGCGCCCACAACGTGGTGGTGCCGCACTCCGGCAAGATCCTGTCGGGCGGGGTGGACGCCAACGCGCTCCAGAAGCCCAAGCGGTTCTTCGGCGCCGCGCGCAACATCGAAGGGGGCGGGTCGCTCACCATCCTCGCCACCGCCCTGATCGACACCGGTTCCCGCATGGACGAAGTGATCTTCGAAGAGTTCAAGGGCACCGGCAACATGGAAGTCATCCTCGACCGCCGGATCGCCGACCGCCGGGTCTACCCCGCCATCGACGTCCAGCGGACCTCCACCCGCAAGGAAGAGCTCCTCCTGGCCAAGGACGAGCTCAACAAGGTCTATCTCCTGCGCAACTTCCTGGCGGACATGCCGCCGGTGGAGGCGATCGAGTTCCTGCTCGAGCGCATGAAGCGCACCAAGACCAACACCGAGTTCTTCGCGACGATGGCGCAAGGGTGAGTACCGGGAGGGGCCGGCTGCTGGGGGTGGACTGGGGCGAGAAGCGGATCGGGCTCGCGCTGTCCGACGAATCCCGGATGCTGGCCCAACCCCTCGCGACGCTCACCCGCCGGACCGGCAAGCGCTTTCCCATGACCGCACTGCAGGAGCACCTCACGAAACATGGAGTGACCGGCGTCGTCGTCGGGCTCCCCCTCGATGCGTCGGGGAGCGAAGGGGGCGCCGCCCAGGCGGCCCGCCAGCTGGCGGACGACATCGCGCGCCGGTCGGGGCTGCCGGTCGCGCTCTGGGATGAGCGGTTCACCACCGCCCGCGTCCTCGGCGCCGTACGGGAGATGGGCGGCAAGACGAGGGACCGCAAAGGGGACATCGACGCGCTGGCCGCGACCCTGCTCCTCCAGCACTACCTCGACGCCCTCCGGGGGAGCGCCGTCTGAAGCGCCTCGCCCTGCTCCTGCTCGTCGCCGCCTGCTCGGCCACGCCGGCCCGCGGTCCCCAGATCGACGTCACCATTCCCCGCGGCGCGAGCTTCGACGTCGCGATGGACTCGCTCTCCGCGCGCGGCGTGGTGGCCCACCCGTTCTGGTTCCGCGTCTGGGCGCGCTTCACGGGACTGCGGTCGAACTTGAAGAGTGGGACCTATGCGTTCCACCCGGATGAGACCTGGCGGGTGATCGCCGAGGCGCTGTCGACGGGCCGGGGCGCGCTGGTGCACTTTACGACTCCGGAGGGCCTGATGGCCACGGAAGTCGCAGGCCTGGCGCAGAGCCGCCTCGGCATTCCGCGCGACTCGTTTCTCCTGGCCATCCGGGATCCGGATCTCAAGGCGGAAGTCGACGTGCCGGCGAACGCGCCGACCGTCGAAGGCTACCTCTACCCGACCACGTACCTCGTCCCGGCCAGGATCGCCGCGCACGACCTGGCCCGCGCGATGGTGCGCGAGTTTCTCGGCCAATGGGACTCGAGCTGGACCGCGACGCTCGACTCCCAGCACCTCTCGCGTCAGGCGATCGTGACTGTCGCATCGATCGTAGAGGCCGAAGTCCGGTATGACCCGGACCGGCCGTACGTGGCGGCGGTGTATCTGAATCGCCTGCGGCGGGGGATGAAGCTCGAAGCGGACCCGACGGTGATCTACGCCTATGGACACCGGCTCAAGCGGGTGTTCGAGAAGAATCTCCTGATCCGCTCACCCTACAACACCTATCTCCACGCCGGACTTCCGCCGGGGCCGATCGCGCAACCGGGACGTGCGAGCCTGGATGCCACGGTGCATCCGGCCGACGTTCCCTATCTCTATTTCGTGGCGCAGCCCGACGGGAAGCACATCTTCTCGGTGAGCTACGCCGAGCACCTCGCGGCCATTCAGAAGGTCAAGCGACTGAAAGCCGCAGCTCGCGCGCAGCGCGCTCGGGCTCGTTCGACCCCAGCACCGACGCGATAACCGCCACGCCGGCCCCGCCCGCGTTCCGGATGGCGGCGGCGTTGTCTTTCGTGATTCCGCCGATTCCAATGACGGGCACGCCGGCCGGCGCCAGACGCGCGAGCGCTCCGAATCCCTCGGGGCCGAGGGGCGCGCCGGCGTCCGCCTTACTGGCGGTAACGTAGCAGGGGCCGATGCTCCAGTAGTCGGCCCGGCGATCGGCCCCGGTCGCCTCCGCTGGTGAGCCCACGGACACCCCGACGATGAACCCCGCGGGCAGATCCTCCGCGAGCGCGCCGGCAGGCACGTCGTCCTGGCCCAGATGCACGCCCGCGGCGCGGACGGCGAGGGCCACGTCGATCCGGTCATTGACGAGGACGGGGACGGACAGCGCGCCCACCAGGGCCCGGGCGATGTCGGCCACCTCCCGGGCGGGGGCGGGCTTCCAGCGGACCTGGATGCAGGTGGCGCCGCCGGCCACGGCACGCCGGCACACATCCACCACATCCCGCCCCTTGAGAAGGGACGCGTCCGTGAGCACCATCAAGCGCAACTGATCCATGAGCATCAATTGACCGCCAGAATCTTGCGGGGCTTGCGCGGCGCCACGACGGCGGCCGCCAATACCTCCGTCGCCATTCTCGACGCCACCGCCGAGCTCCTGGCCGCCCTGCAGGAGGCCAATGAATTCGCGCCGGAGGACATCGAGAGCGCCATTTTCACGTCCACGCCGGACCTCACCGCCGACTACCCGGCCCGCGCGGCGCGGAACCTTGGTTGGACCGGCGTGCCCCTCCTCGGAGCGCAGGAAGTACCGGTACCGGGCGGGGTGCCGCTCTGCGTCCGCGTGCTCCTGCACTTTTACACCGCGCGTCGCCCCGACGGGCTGAAACATATCTACCTCCGCGGCGCGTCGGCCCTGCGCCCCGACCGGGCTTCATGAACGTCGCCGTGACCGCCAAAGGCGCCGCCCGCTGGCGGGGTGGTCATCCGTGGATCTACCGGTCCGACGTGGCCGACGAGCCGGGGGACCAGGCGGGGCTGGTCCGGGTCACCGACCGGAAGGGCAAGTACCTGGGGCGCGCGCTCTACTCGCCCAAGTCCGAAATCCGTCTGCGCTTACTCACCACTGACGATGTCGAGATCGACCGGGGCTGGTGGCGTTCCCGGATCGCCGCGGCCGCCGCGAAGCGCACGGGCATCGACGCCTCGGCGTGGCGCGTGGTGCATGGGGAGGGAGATGGACTTCCATCACTCGTGATCGACCGGTATGGGCCGTACGCCGTCGCCCAACTCCTTTCCGCCGGCGTCGAAGCCGTGCGGGAGGACATTGGGGGGGCGATTCAGGAGGTCCTGCATCCGGAAGGGATTCTGTTGCGCAACGACGCGGCCGTGCGGCGTCATGAAGGACTTCCGCTCGAGGTGACGCTGCTCTCCGGCTCGGTGCCGGAGACGGTCGAGGTAACGGAAGGGGGAGTGAAGTACCTCGCGGCACCGTGGCAGGGCCAGAAGACCGGCGGATTCCTGGATCAGCGGGAAAACCGCATGTTGCTGGCGGCACGGGCCATGCCCGGAGGCCGTGCCGCCGACTTTTTCGCGTATCACGGATCGTTCACCATTCATCTCGCGAAGGTGGCGGGCTCGGTGCTCGCCGTCGACTCGAGCGCCGAAGCGCTGGCGCGGGGCGCGAAGAATGCGGCGTTGAATGGGTATGGGAATGTCACGTGGAAAGAGGCCAACGTCTTCGATCTGCTTCGCGAGCTGGAAGCCCGGGGCGAGGAGTTCGACACGATTGCCCTGGACCCGCCGGCCTTCGCGAAGACCCGCGCCAGCGTTGATCGCGCCCTGGCGGGCTACAAGGAGATCAATCTCCGCGCCATGCGCTGTCTGGCCGAAGGCGGCGTGCTCTTCACCTGCTCCTGCTCCTATCACGTCCATCGCGCGGACTTCGAAGCCATGCTGGTGGAAGCGGCGCAGGACTCCGGCCGGAGGCTCGAAGTCCTGCGTTTCACGGGCCAGTCCGGGGACCACCCCGAGCTTCTCACCGTCCCGGAGACCGGGTACCTGAAGGGCGCCCTACTTAGA